>CAISKJ010001202.1 GCA_903885885.1 uncultured delta proteobacterium | reverse complement strand
GGGCGCGCGCCTCACCACCGAGGCGATGCCGATGCACGTGCTCCGCGAGGCGACGCTCACGCGCGGCGACGACGGGGCCATCGCCCTCACGCTCGATCCGGGCGAGGGGAGCGCGCCCGATGCGACCTGCGCGCTGCGGCCCGCCCCGACGCCCGCCCTTGAAGGCCCCTGGGCCGCTTGCTGGAAGGACTTCGACGCGTTTCTCCGCTACTGCGTGCCGCAGGATCGCGCCCTCTCGACGCAGCCCTGGCTCGACCGCGTGACGAGCCACGAGATTCACCTCGGCATCGACCCCGCGCGCTGCGAGCCGCTCGCGGGGACCGTGCGCTCGCGCCGCGCGACGGAGCTCGTCGGCGACGCGATGCCCCTCTGCTTTCGTGTGCCCTCGGTGCGCTTCGTCTTCGCGTCGGAGCTGCACGACCCGCTGCCCCGCGAGGCCTCGCGATGACGCGCACCTGGACCCGCACGACGGCCGAGGGCGACACGATCACGGTCACCGTCGACGCCGAGGGCGCCGCGGTCTCGGTGCTGCGCATCACGGGCGCGCGCGAGGGCTGGGTGCTCTCCCTCGACGACTTCGAGGCCGAGTGGCTGCCCTTCCTCGGCGCCGATTTCGACGACGCCGCCGACGACGTGGCCGACGCGCTCACCGAGGCCCGCGGCGAGGCTGTGGACCGCGACGACCGCGAGCCCTGAGACCCGTCGCGGAGCCGCTTCGCGCGGGGTTGCGCGGATCGTGCGCAGGCGCACGCAATGGTGTTAGCGTCGGCGTCGCGATGGGCGGCACCACACGACGGTCTCTGCGACACGACACCGTCGGACTCTCGACCACCGAGTACGTCATTCTGCTGCTCGTTGTGGCGTGCGTCACCATCGCGGGCTGGCGCATTCTGGGCACCACGGCCTTTCAGCGCGCCTCGTCGGCCTCGAGCGACATGGGGCAGCTCGACCAGGGCGGCGCGGGGGGCGGCACGGCGACGGGGTCCGCGGGCGGCGGAGCGTCGTCGACGGGCTCGCGACCGCGCGCGCGCCTCGAAGACGCCACGGCCGACGCCACGCCGCCGCCAGACCCCAAAGACGAGCTCACGATGCCCTTCGCGCTGCTCGTCGGCGCCGTGCTCCTGCTGGTCGCGATGTTCGCGCGGCGCAAGACGGGCGGCGGCAAGAAGAGCGGCCCCGCCGGATCGAGATAGAACCCCACTGCGGAGACTCACCGACCATGCGCTCGATGCTTCTGCTCTCGATGACCGCGCTCGCGTGCACGACCGAGCCGGTGTCGTTCTCCAACGGCGTGCCCGACGCGGGCGGCGCGGCCGATGTGGCCACCGATGGGATGTTTCCCAACATCGGGCGCGATGTGATTCCCGTGCGCGACACGGGCCCGGTGATCATCGGTGAAGACGCCGCGTGCGCGACCACGACGGGCGACGCCGCGCGGCGCCCGATGAACCTGCTGCTCGTGCTCGACCGCTCGGGCTCGATGTCTGACAACGGCAAGTGGGTCGCGGCGGTGGCCGCCATCCGCTCGCTCGTGATGCGCCTCGACGACCAGACCCGCGTGGGCATCACGTTCTTTCCGTCGGCCACCGGGCCCGACAGCGCGACGAGCTACGCGACGCCGCCGGTGCCCGTGGGCCCGCTGGCCACCACGCGCGCGGCCATTCTCTCGCGCCTCGCGTCTACGTCGCCGGGCGGCAACACCCCGATGACCTGCGCGCTGCAGGGCTCGGTCGCCTACTACCGCGACTTCCCCCTCGACGGCTCGCGCAACCTGGTGCTCATCACCGACGGCATTCCCACCGAGGAGTGCACCACGACGGCCTCCACGTGCGGCGCGATCCCCAACCCCTTCGACCTCGCGGCCTTCGCGCGCTGGGCCATGTGCCGCGACGCCGCGGGCCAGAACGGCGTTCGCGTGGCCGTCGCCCTCGGGCAGCGCGAGATGACCCCGGTGCGCACCTTCGTGGCGGGCACGCCCGAGGCCTCGGACACCTTCCTCTCCGACGTGGCCGTGACGGGCGGATCGCCCCGCAGCGACACGTGCCGCGCCTCGCAGAGCTGCCACTACTCGCTGCGCGGGGCGAGCTTCGAAACCGACCTCACGATGGCCTTCAACGAGATTCAGGGGCGCGCCCTGAGCTGCGAGTTCGACATCAACGTCGATCCGTCGACCATCGACACGACGCGCGTCAACGTGAACTACCAGGGCACCGGCGACGCCGCCTCGCGCCTCGTGCCCCGCGACGTCGATCACCGCGACGGGTGGGACTACTCCGCGGGCATGCGCTCCGTGGTGCTCTACGGCGCCACCTGCGACCGCGTGCGCACCGACCCGATGGCGCGTGTGCGCATTCTCTTCGGCTGCCCCACCCTCACGCCGGGCTAAAACCCACCGATGCTCTCTTCGAAGCGCAGCGGCCACCTCGGAGCGTGCATCGTCGTCGCCTCGTTTGCCTTCGCGGGCGAGTGCGCCGCACAAGGACGAGACGTTCAGCTTCGTATGGGACGATCGTTCGCGTGGGACATCAGCTACGTGGCCACCGCTGGGGTCATGGTGGGCGGCGCGTACCTGCTCGAGCCGCCCATCGTCGACGTGGCGCCCCTCGACGGCGCGGGCGCGCGCGTGTGGCGGCCGGCGGTCTCGACCATCACCGACGTAGCCCTCTGGGGCGGCATGGGGGCCACCGTGGGCCTCGGCGTGGTGGTCGAGCGGTGGGGGCGGGGAGAGCGCGGCGCGACGCTCCTGCGGGCGCCGCTCGTGATGGCCGAGTCGGCGCTCATGGCGCTGGGCATCGTGGCGCTCTTGAAGAACGCGGTGGGCGAGTGCAGGCCTCGCGCGTGGAGCGACGCCACGGGCACGTGCACGAGCGCGGCGCTCGAAGACCGGCGTTCGTTCCCGTCGGGCCACACGGCGCCGCTCGCGGCGATGGCGGGCGCCTCGCTGGGGATGATAGTGTTTCCCACCGGCGGGCGTCGCGCCTACTGGCCCCTCGTGGCGACGGCGACGACGCTCGCGGCGACCAACATGGTGCTGCGCGTGGTGGCGGGCGCGCACAACTGGGTCGACACGAGCACGGGCTTCGCGATCGGCTTCGGCGTGGGCCTCGGCACCGCGGCGTTGCACACGTACGCGCTGCCCGTCACCGTGAGCGCGCAGGGCGTGAGCGTGGCGGGCGCGTTCTGACGCAGGCTACTTGTCGTCGATGCTGGTGCCGAAGACGTGATCCCACAGGGCGGTGGAGACGCCGTAGCCGCGGTCGTGGGTGTCGAAGTGGTGCATCATGTGACGGCGCCGCGCGCTCTTGAACCATGCGGTGAAGGGCGCGAGCAGCGGTGAGCGCGGGGGCTTCATGAAGTGCACCGCGAAGTGGGTATAGTCGTACGCGAGGTAGCCGACGACGAAGCCCGCGAACATCGTGGCGGCCCACGCAGCCGGCAGCGCCAGGGTGAAGAGGCCGTAGAAGAGCGCCGCGAGGGGCACGCTCACGGGAGGCACCATCAGCAGGCGATAGAAGTCGTCGGGGTACTGGTGGTGAATGCCGTGCGACTGAAAGTAGATGAACTTGTTGACCGGCCCGGTGAGGGGGAGGTGAAACACGTAGCGGTGCAGCACATACTCGGCGAGCGTCCAGAAGAGGAAGCCCGCGGCGAGGCCGCCGGCCCACTGGGGAACGCTGAGGCCCGCGAGGCCGACGCGCGCGGCGAGGCCCACCACGGGCACGTAGAGCGCCGCGGGCACGAGCGGGTGCACCTTCGAGAAGAACTCGAAGAGGTCGCTGCGAAACATGCGCGCGATGGTGGCCCGGTACACCGGGTCTTCGACGTCGGCGCCGTGGTAGTGCGGCGCGAGGTCGGGCGTGTCTTTCGGCGTGATCTTGTACTCCATCGCGCGCGTACTCCGGCTTTCTTACGTCGCAGCGTCTACACCAGATGGGATGCGTGCGTCCATCACCACCCCCGACCCGCCGGCGCGCCGGTAAGCGTGCGGCACGCGTAGGGATTTTCAACGCGAAACGCGGGCTGCGCGGCGCGGTATCGGGCCACCATGTCGTCGTACACGGGGCGGTTGGTGGCGCGGAGGTTGGTGGTCTCTCCGGGGTCGGCCTCGAGGTCGTAGACTTCGAAGCGCGAGTCGTCGCCGTAGCCGATGATCTTGTAGCGCCCGTGCACGAGCGCGCGGCGCCGGTCGTTGTCGCTGGTGCGCGCGAGGTCGATCCACACGTCGCGCTCGGCGGCGTCGGCGCCGTAGAGCTCGGGCACGAGGCTGCGGCCGGTGAACTCGGGCTCCGGCGGGAGGCCGAAGAGGTCGAGGATGGTGGGCGCGAGGTCGAGGTGGCTGCGGCTCACGTCGATGCGCCGCGGGCGCGCGCCCGGGAGCACGAAGAACCACGGCACGCGAATGAGGTGCTGCCAGAGCTCGAAGCCGTGACGAAAGTTGTGGTGCTCGCCGAAGCCCTCACCATGGTCTGCGGTGATCACGATGGCCGTGCGGGCGCCCCACGGTTGCTGTTGAATCCAGGTGATGAGCTCGCGCAGCTGCGCGTCGGTGTACGTGACCTCGCCGTCGTAGCGGTCGCGCATGCGACGACCCCAGGGCGTGGCGCCCGGGTGGGCCTGATACTGGTCGTGCGGGTCCATGAAGTGAAACCACGCGAAGAAGCGGCCCCCGGTGTTGGCCGGATCGCTGAGCAGGCGCCGCGCGAGGGCCGCGTGGCGATCGCCGGTGATGTCGACGTCGGTGGTCGAGTTCCAGTGCAGCCCGGGGAGGAGCTCGTACACGTCGAAGCCCTGCTCGAAGCCCGCCTTGCCGCGGCGAAAGTATCCGTGCGCGTTGGCCGTGAGGGTGCGCACGCCCGCTGCGTGGAGCCTCTCGGGGAAGAACAGCACCCGCGACGGATACGTGCCGAAGAAGTACCCATCGCGGCGCAGCTCGCCGGGCAGGCGTCCGCCGAGGAAACCGCCGACGCTCATCGACGTGTACGACGAGAGCGCGTAGGCGTGCGTGTAGTTCACCGACCGCGCCGCGAGCTCGGTGAGAAAGGGCGCGATGGGGCGCTCGTAGCCGTTCCACGGCATGTCGGCGCGCATCGAGTCGATCGAGATCATGATGACGTTGACGTCGGCGGGCGGCCTCGCCGTCGTCGGCTGCGCGGGCTGCGCGGGCTGCGCGGGCTGCG
>CAISKJ010001201.1 GCA_903885885.1 uncultured delta proteobacterium | reverse complement strand
GCGCTCGAGGCGCGCGATCATCCGTCCGATGGGGGCGAGCGGGTTGCTCACGCCGCTCGACGAGCCCGAGATCACCGCGCCCACATAGTCGTCGCCGCGTTCGAAGAGCACCTGCTGCGCGATGAAGGCCCCCATGCTGTGCGCGTAGAGCACGCGCGGCAACCCCGGGTGCTCGCCCGCGGCCTTCGCGCCCACCGCGTACAGGTCGTCGAGCACGGCGCGCCATCCGTCGCGCTCGGCGAAGAAGCCCCGGCGCGACGCGTCGCCCGCGGTGCGCCCGTGGCCCCGGTGGTCGTGGCCGTACACCGCGAAGCCCGCGCGCGTGAGGCGCTCGGCCAGCGGGGCGTAGCGGGCGGCGTGCTCGGCCATGCCGTGGCTCACCTGCACCACAGCCCGCACGGCGACGCCCTCGTCGGGCAGCCATCGGTACACATAAACGCTCGCGCCGTCGCGCTCGAGCGTGAAGGGGGTCTCGCGCATGGCCGCGGACACTATCTCCGAAGCGCCCTCGCGTGGAGCACGATCGATGCGATATACGCGCCCCCCAATCCATCCCACAGGTCGTCGAGGTGCGCGGTGTCCGATAGCTCCCGTCTGTTCTTCGCCCTCGTGCTGGGCGCCTCGGCCACGGCCGCGCTGCTCGCGGGCCTCGTGCCCCTCCTCACGCCGCGCCCCGCGGGCACGGGCTCGCACCGCCTCGGCGCCGCCGCGTGGCTCGCGCTCCTCGTCGCCTGGGTGGTCGCCGCCGTCGAACTCGCCGACGGGCGGGGTCTGCTCCCGTGGCACGTGGGCGCCGTGCTCGTGGCCGCGCTCGCGGTGACACAGTTCGGCGGCCCCGTAGCACGCGCCGTGAGCAACGTGTCGGGCGGCGGCGCGCTGGCCCTCTCGTCGCTGCGCGTCGTCGGCGCGGTGCGCCTCGCGGCGGCGAGCGTGGGGTGGCTCCCGCAGCGCTATGCAACCGTCACCGCCGCGGTCGACATCGCGCTCGGCCTCGCGGCCCTGGTGCTCGCGATCAGGCCCTCGCCGCGGTCGGTGCGCGCGTGGTCGGCGCTCTCGCTCGCGACCCTCGCCGCGGGCTACGCGTGGCAGCTCGCGCAGGTGCGCCCGCTGCCCACCTTCGAGGCCCTCTACGACGCGTTTCTCGCGCCCGCGTTCGCCGTCGCCGCGGTGGCGGCGTGGCGCGGTCGGCGGTAGCGCCCACCGAACGCCTGCGCCCTCGCCGACGCGTCCGCGACCCGGTCGTGGCGGCCAGGCCGTGCGCGCTTTCGAAGAAATTGCGCGCCCACGCTCGACAGGAGTGCCATCGATTTGGTAGGTATACCTAACTCCCAATGAAGCGATTTTTTACTTGTCTGTGTCTCGCTGCGATGGGCTGCAGCGACCCCGCGCCCACGCCCGCTGCCGACGCGGCGACCGACGCGGCGACCGACGCGGCGCTCGACGTCTCGCTCGACGTCGCGGCCGACGCGGCGACCTGCGACGTGGGCGCTCCGCCGACGGCCGCGCTGCCCATGCTGCGCTCGACGCTGCTCATCCTCGGCGGCGACGGCGGCGCCGTGGCGCCGACGCCCGCGGGCGGCGACCCGTCGGGCCGCTGGGTGATGACGGCGGCGACGGTCTACCTCCCGGCCGCGGCCGCGGGGCAGGTCTCGACGACCACCTCGTCGGTGATGGGCACGGGCTGGGGCGTCATCGAGGGCTCGAGCTATCGCATCAACACCACCCTCGAGCTGGCGCTCGACACCACGCAGCTCGGCATCGTGCGCAGGCCCGTGGGCACCACCTCGATGGGCACCTTCGCGCAGCGCGGCGGCGCGCTCGACCTCACGCCCGCGTGCTCCACGGGGGCCACCGCGGGCACCATGCAGATGCTCGGCTTCTCGCGCGACGCAATGGACCGCGGTCGGCTCCACGCCGACGTCATGGGGGTCATGGGTCGCTTCGTCATCGTGTTCGACCTGGAGCGTGTGCCATGAAGAAAGTGCTTCGTACGAAGGCCTCGGCGGCGCTGTGTGTTGCTCTCGCGGCGAGCGCCGGCTGCGGCGACACGGCCGACACCGCGCCCGCGGGCGCGCTCCCCGCCGACGTGGCGCGCGTGCTCCAGGGCGGCTGCGTGTCGTGCCACGCGGCGACGCCGCGCTACGGCGCGCCGATGCCGATGGTCACCTACGCCGACCTGCAGCGGCCGGCGCTGTCGAACCCTGCGCGCAAGGTGTGGCAGCTCATGGGCGAGCGCGTGCACGACCCCGTGCGCCCGATGCCCCCGACGGGCCTCGCGGCCGCCGACCTCGCCGTCATCGACGCGTGGGTCGCCGCGGGGGCGCCGGCGTGCACGGGCGCGTCGTGCGGCACCGTCACGCCCCCGACGGGCAACGGGCCGTCGCTGCCGTGCGTGCCGACGCACACGTTCTCGGCGCACGCGGCGGGCTCGCAGGCGCCCTTCACCGTGGCCGGCGCGGCGGGCAACAGCAACAAGTGCTTCGCCTTTCGGTCGCCCTTCAACGGCACCACGCAGGCGACGGCCTTCGGCCCCAGCGTGAACAACGCGTCGGTGCTGCACCACATGATCCTCTTCGCCACCGACACGCCGCAGACCGAGGGGGCCGTGTTCAACTGCGACGGCAACATGCCCCGCGACGCGCGCTTCGTGACGGGCTGGGCGCCGGGCAACATGGGCACGGTGCTCCCGGGCGACGTGGGCGCCGAGCTCCCGGGCGCGAGCGCGTGGTTCATTCTGCAGGTTCACTACTGGAACGTGCAGTCGGCCCCCGCCGACGACGCGAGCGGCCTCGCGCTGTGCACCACCGACACGCCGCGCCCCCACGCCGCGGCCGTCACCACGCTGGGCTCGGCCGACATCGCCATCCCCCCGCGCGCGCAAGACCACGCGGTCACGGGCAACTGCACGCCCTCGCTCACCGAGCCCGTGCACATCATCGGGTCGGGGCCGCACATGCACCGCCGGGGCACGGCGCTCCGCACGGAGATCATCCGGGGCGGCGCGGCGCAGGGGCAGACCACCATGCTCGTCGACGTGCCCAACTTCTCGTTCGACGCGCAGGTGAACTACCCGTCGGACACGCTCGTGATGCCCGGCGACGTGCTCCGCACCACCTGCCGCTTCCGCAACATGGACGCGCAGACCGTCTACTTCGGCGAGCGCACCGAAGACGAGATGTGCTTCAACTTCGTGCTCGCGTGGCCCGCCGGCGCGCTCTCCAACGCGGGAGGAGCCCTCGCGCGACGGTGCATCGACCGCGCGATGTAGTAGTGTCCCGAGCCCTACGCATGGCCGACGCACCCGCCGACCCGCTCATCCTCGCGCGCGAAGAGAAGCAGCGCCTCCTGGCGCGCATCACCTGGTGGGACAGCCACCGGTACTCGGCGCTCTTCCCCATGGCGATCGTCACCTTCGGCGCGGGCTACGGCGCGGGGTACCTCGCCAAGGCCTTCGCGGGGGCGCCCGAGCGCACCGAGGTGCTCTGCGCCCTCGGCGCGCTCTTCGCGCTGGGGCGCTTCGTCGAGCGGTATTTCTCCACCGCGCAGCTCGACCGCGTCGACGCGCGCATCGCCCGCCTCGAGCGCGCTACGAAGCGCTGACGCGCACCAGAAAATCTTCGAAGGGCGCGTTGAAGCCCGCGGGCCGCTCGAGGTTCGACAGGTGCCCCGCGCCCTCGATCACGGCGAAGCGCGCGCCGGGGATGCGCTCGGCCATCGCGCGCATCTCGTCGGGCGGGGTGATCGCGTCGCGCTCGCCCACGAGCACCAGCGTCGGGGCCGTGATCGACGCGAGCTGCGCCGCGCGGTCGGGCCGATCGCGCATGGCCACGAGCGCGAAGGCCACGGCCTCGCGAGACTGCGCCGCGGCCATCGCGCGAACGCGCGCGCGCACGGCCTCGGGGCACGCGGGCGCCACGAGGTGGACGAGCATGCGATCGACGAGGGCGTCGACGCCGCGGTCGCGCACGAGCGCGAGGTTCACGATGCGGCCCGCGCGGGTGACCGCGTCGTCGGCGGCCGCGCGGGTGTCGGCGAGCACGAGGCCCGCGACGCGCTCGGGCGCGATGGCCGCGAGGGCGAGCGCCACGTAGCCGCCGAGCGAGAGGCCCACGAAGACCGCGCGC
>CAISKJ010001200.1 GCA_903885885.1 uncultured delta proteobacterium | reverse complement strand
GGGCGCGCGCGACCTCGACGCCCGCGTGCAGCGTTACCACCGCGTCGGAGGCCACGTTGGCGATGCCGTACGCGGTGGCTTCGAAGTCGTTGAGGACGCGAACGGGGTTGTGCGTAATGCCTTCGAGCGCGGGGCCGTCGATCACCCACGGGAGGTTGGTGACACGGCACACGTCGGCCACCACCGGGCCCGCGACGCCGAGGCACATGGGCATCGCGATGCCGTAGCGCCGCACGAAACCTTCAACGAGCGCCTCGAAGCTCGCGTGGGCGACGCTCGCGTAGCGCTCCTCGGCCACGATGCGCACCGTGGCGCCTTCGACGTCGGCCACGGCGAGGAGGGTCTTGGTGCCCCCGATGTCTCCGGCGATCACTCTCATGGGCGCGCAACCTCCCACGAGGGCGCGAGGGCCGACAAGAACGCGACGAGGGCGCTCAGCGGCTCCACGTGAAGAGGTAGGCCTGCGCGAGGAGCAGGAGCGAGGCGACCACGGCGATGAGCACCAGCACGCGCGCGGCGCCGTCGCGCGACCGCGGGAGCAGCGTGAGGGGCGGCGGCTGCAGGGCGACGGGAGCTCCCGTCGCGGGGCGCGGTCGGGCGGCCCGTTCGACGTGCGCGAGGGCCTCGGCGACGGCCGCGGCGGGCACGGTGACCGCGGCGGCTTCGAAGGGCGCCTCGGCCTCGAAGCGGGCCTCCGTCTCGAAGAGAGCCTCGGTGTCGATCTCGCGGCGCAGCTCGCGCACCTCGTCAAGCAGGTGTGCGATCTCGTCGGCCGACACCTCGTCGTCGCACTCGTCGGGCTCCGTCCGCGACACAGCGCACGAACGCTCGCACGTACCGCGCGAAGCTCGCAAGGAACCGGTTGACCCGCGCCCGTCGGCTCCGTGAGCATCTGCGCGCATGGCTGAACCCCCGACCGACTGGTACGCCCCCCTCCTGCGCCCCGCGCTCGCGTCGATGCGCGCGTACGTGCCCGTCTCGACGGGCCCGGCGATTCGCCTCGACGCCAACGAGTCGCCGCACGCGCTGCCCCCCGAGGCTCGGGCCCTCCTCGCTGACGCGCTCGGGTCGGTGGCCATGCACCGCTACCCCGACGTGCGCGCGACGCGGCTCCGCGAGCTCATCGCCGAGCGCGCCGGGGCGCACCCCGACGAGGTGGTGATCGGCTGCGGGAGCGACGAGGTGATCGCCCTCCTGCTCCTCACGCTCGCGGTGCCGCGGGCGGGGCGCGAGCGCGCGGCGGTGCTCTTCCCTGAGCCTACGTTCGTGATGTTTCGCGTGAACGCCGTCGCGCAGGGCCTCGACCCGGTGGGCGTCCCGCTCGACGCCGGGTGGGACCTCGACGTGCCCGCGATGCGCGCCGCGATCGACGCGTCGCGGCCCAACGTGGTGTTTCTCCCCTCGCCCAACAACCCGACGGGCAACCTCTTCGCGCGCGAGCGCGTCGAGGCCGTGGTCGACGCCGCGCCCGACGCCCTCGTGGTGCTCGACGAGGCCTACGGGCCCTTCACCGCCACGAACTACCGCGACCTGCGCTGCGCGCGCCCCAACGTGGCGCAGCTCCAGACGCTCTCGAAGCTCGGTCTCGCCGCGGCGCGCGTGGGCTGGGGCGTTCTCCCGCGGGGCCTCGCCGCCGAGGTCGACAAGGTGCGCCAGCCCTACAACCTCAACGCGCTCTCGCAGCGCGCGGCGGAGCTCTGCCTCGGCGAGCTCGCGCCGCACTTCGACCGCGCCGTGGCCGACATCGTGCGCGAGCGTTTGCGGCTCATGGCGAGCCTCGCGCGCATCGACGGGCTCACGGTGTCGCCCTCGGAGTCGAACTTCGTCTGGGTCGAGCTCCCCGTCGACGCGGGGCCGGTGCACGCGGCGCTCCTCGCGCGGGGCATCGTGGTGCGGTCGTTTCACGCCGCGGGCGGGCGCCTGGCGCGGCGCGTGCGCATCACCGTGGGCGCGCGCGACGAGAACGACGCGCTGCTCGCGGCGCTGCCCGCGTGCCTATGACGCCTTGCGCCCGAGCGAGAGCGTGGCGCCGAGGAGCGCGCAAGAGATCAGTGCGGGGACCATCGAAAGGGCGATGAGTGCGGCCATGACCGCACCCCATTGCGCCCGCCGTGCCCCGCGCGAATTCCACTGTTTTTCCGGGCCCTCGTGGTGACACCCGCGTCGCGCCGGACACGCCTCCGCGTCTGCGGGAGGGCGCCGCGCAACGGCCTTGACGGCAACGGCCCCGGGCGCCTCCAATGCGCGCCATGAGCAGCCTTCGCATCGCGCTCGCCGTGTTCGCGCTCGCCGCCTGTCGCCGCGCGACGCCGCAGCCGCCGACGGCTACGCCGCCCGTCGCAGCGGGCGATGCCGCGGCACCCGTCACCCCGCGCGAGCCGTCGGCCGATGCGCTGGTGCTGTCGCCCGGTGAGGGCATCGGGCCCTACGCGCTGGGCATGTCGCGGTCGGCGGTGCGCGCGCTCGGCGCCGACGCGCGGGAGGTGTCGCCGCGCGAGCTGGGCGTCGACGGCTTCACCGTGATGTTCGATGAAGACGCGCCCGCGGGCGTGGCGACCTCGATTCGCACGCGGCTCGCCGACGCGGCGGGCGGCGTGCGCGTGGGCACGGCGGTGCTCCCCAACGCGGCGACCTACGCGCAGGTGATCGCCGCGGTGGGGCCCTGCGAGGCACGCGTCGCGCTCCGCGGGGGGAGCACGACATCGTGTCAAGGCGGCGGTGTGCGGGTGCTCGAGGCGGGCCCGACGGGGGCCGTGGAGTTGGCCGTCGCGCGCTGACCGATCAGTCGCGCGAGGGGCCCTCGCGGTGCTCTTCCGCGGTGACGGCAACGGGGGCCGTCGCGGGGCGCGCGCTGCGGCGCTTGCGGTAGCGCATCGAGAGGAGCTCGACGCCGAGCGAGAAGGCCATCGCGAAGTAGATGTACCCCTTGTCGATGTGCTGCCCGAAGCCCTCGGCGAGGAGCATCACGCCGATGAGGGTGAGAAACGACAGGGCCAGGAGCTTCACCGAGGGGTGGGCCTCGACGAACTCGCCCACGGCCTTCGAGAAGAAGCCCATGACGCTCACGGCGATGAGCATCGCGGTGATCATCACGCGGATGTCGCGCGCCATGCCGACGGCGGTGACCACCGAGTCGAGGGAGAAGATGAGGTCGACGATGATGATCTGCGCGATCATGCCCACGGGGCTGAAGCGCTTGCGGGGCGCGTCGTCGGCGCCCTCGAACTCGTCTTCGTCGCGCTCGACCTTGTCGTGAATCTCCTTGGCGCTCTTGGCCATGAGAAAGAGCCCGCCGCCGAGGAGGATGAGGTCGCGGGCCGAGAAGCCCCGCTCGCCCACGTGCACGAGGGGGCGCACGAGGCCCATCATCCACTGCAGCGAGAGGAGCAGGCCGACGCGCGCGACGAGTGCGAGCGCGAGGCCCGCGCGGCGGATGGGCTCGCGGCGATCGGCGGGCACCTTCGCGATGAGGATCGCGAGGAAGACCACGTTGTCGATGCCGAGCACCACCTCCATGGCGGCCAGGGTCACGAGCGAGACCCAGAAGTCGATCGAGAGCATCGCGGGGTGTGTTGCCTCCTGCAGCGGGATGAGAGCCCAGCCGCTGCGCCAGGGCCCGCAATGTGTTGTACGAATCCGCGCCCGTTGCCACAGGAAACCGACGGCCCTTCACCCCTCTGCGGCCGCCCGCAGGTCGACGTAGAACGTTGTGCCGCGCCCGGCGACGCTCTCGACCGCCACGGCGCTCCCCATGGCGTCGCACATGTGCTTGACGATCGCGAGGCCGAGGCCCGTGCCCCCGAGGGAGCGCGAGCGGCTGGCGTCGACGCGGTAGAAGCGCTCGAAGATGCGCGGGAGGTGCCGCGCTTCGATGCCTGGCCCGTTGTCTCCGACGGCGATGCGCACGGCGCCCTCGTGGGCGAAGGCGCGGATCGTGACGCGCGCGCCCTCGGGCGAGTACTTGATGGCGTTGTCGACGAGGTTCACGAGCACGTGCTCGAGGCCGCGGCGATCGGCCACGACGGCGGCGAGGCCGGGGGCGACGTCGGCCGTCACGCGGGTCTTGCGCGCGCCCGCTGCGAGGGCCATGAGCTCGATCGCGTGGTCGACGGCGGGCTCGACCGCGACGGGTTCGAGCTGCATCGCGAACTCGCGCGACTCGAGCTTGGAGAGCTCGAGGAGGTCTTCGACGAGGCGGTGGAGCCGCTCGCCGTGGCGGTCGACGATCTGCACGAACTCGCGCGCCACCTCGGGCTTCTGGAGCGCCCCGAGGAGCAGCGTCTCGGCCGCGGCGCGCACCGCCGCGACGGGGGTTCGCAGCTCGTGCGACACGTTGGCCACGAAGTCGCGGCGCACCGTCTCGAGGCGCCGCAGCTCGGTCACGTCGGAGAGCACCGCCACGGCGCCGCCGTCGGGGTTGTCGACGGGCGCCACGCGGGCCATCACCCTGCGCGGGCGCACGCCGACCACCGCCACCTCGCGCGTCACCGTGGCGTGCTCGCGCAGCGCCTCATCGAAGACCTCGTGCAGGT
>CAISKJ010001199.1 GCA_903885885.1 uncultured delta proteobacterium | reverse complement strand
GCTCGCGCCGGTCACGGCGATGGGTCAGTCGCTGGTGCTCTGGCACGCCTACCGCGACGACGAGCGCGCGGCGCTCGAGCAGGTGGTCGACGCGTACCGGCGCGCGCACCCGGGCGCCACCGTCGAGATGCTCGCGGTGCCCTTCGACGCCTACGCCTCGAAGCTCGAGTCGGCCATTCCGCACGGGCACGGGCCCGACGTGTTCATCGACGCCCACGAGCGCGTGGCGAGCTTCCATTCGCGGCGCCTCATCGCCCCCGTCGCGACGGGCGACCTCGGGCCCTTCGCGGCGCAGTTCGACGGCGCGTCGCTGCGCGCGTTCACCCTCGACGGGGCGCTCTACGCGCTGCCCATGTCGATCAAGTGCGCGGCGCTCTACGTCAACCCCGCCCTCACGCACGGCGCGGTGCCCGCCACGCTCGAGGCCATCGAGGCGCTGCGGGCCGCGCTCCCGAGCGACACCTACCCCCTCGTGTACGAGGCGCAAAACGCCTATTTTCATGCGCCCTTCGCGCACGCGTACGGGAGCGGCCTGCTCGACGACCGCGGCCGCTACGCCTTCGTCGGCCCGGGCGCCGAGCGCTCGGTGACGCACGTGCAGCGGCTGCTCCGCGCGCGGGTCATCCCCGAAGAGGCCTCCGGGTCGCTCGTGTCGCAGCTCTTTCTGTCGGGCCGCGCGGCCACGGCCATCTCGGGCCCGTGGCTCGCCGCCGAGCTCGGCGACCGCGTGCGCTACGTGGTCGCGCCGCTGCCCGCCATCGCGGCCGCGGGCGGCCGCCCCATGGAGCCCTACGCCACCGTCGAGGGCGCCATGCTCTCGGCCTACGCGCACGCCCCCGCGGCGGCGCGCGAGCTCGCGAACTTTCTCACCAGCACCGAGTCGGCCCGCACACGCGCCCGCGTGGGCCACCAGGTCGTGTCGACGGAGGCCGCGTGGAGCGACCCGGCCCTCGCGTCGGACCCGCTCCTCGGCACCTTTCGCGCGGCCGCGCGCACCGCGCGCCCGATGCCCTCGCACCCGCTCATGCGCGCCACGTGGGAGCCCGCGCGCCAGTCGCTCGTGAAGGCCCTGCGCGGCGACCGCCCGGTGCGCGACGCGCTCGCCGAGGGAGCCCGCCGCTTCGCCGACGTGACGCGCCCGCTGCCGCCGCGCCGCGACGGCACGTTGGCCCTCCTCGCGCTCGGCGTGGTGGCCCTCGGGCTCGCCTTCGCGGGCGTGCGCGAGGCGCGCGAGCCCGACTTTCGCCGCGACCTGAAGCGCTCGTTGCCCGCGTACGCGTGGGTGACGCACGCCGCGATCATTCTGGCCCTCCTCGTGGTGGCGCCCCTCGTCATCGGCGCGGCCACGTCGCTCTACGCCACGCGCGAGGGGCAGCCCTACTACGTGGGCCTCGCGAACTACGTCGACATCCTCACGGCGCGCGGAGGGCCCCTCTTCGCCACGGGGTCGTTCTACCGCGTGCTCGCCGTCACGGTGCTGTGGACGGCGGTCAACCTCGCCCTCCACGTGGGCATCGGCCTCGCGCTGGCGCTCGTGCTCTCGCGGCCCCTGCTCAAGATGCGCGCGCTCTACCGGGTGCTGCTCATCCTCCCGTGGGCGGTGCCCTCGTACGTCACCGCGCTCGCGTGGAAGGGCATGTTTCACCGCCAGTTCGGCGCGGTGAACGCGCTCATCACCTGGGCCGGCGGCGAGGCCGTGTCGTGGTTCGCGCGCTTCTCCACGGCCTTCGCGGCCAACGTGGCCACCAACGCGTGGCTGGGCTTTCCGTTCATGATGGTGGTCTCCATCGGCGCGCTCGCGGGCATCCCGCGCGACCTCTACGAGGCCGCCTCCGTCGACGGCGCCACGGCGTGGCAGCAGTTCACGAAGATCACCGTCCCCATGCTGCGACCGTCGCTGGGCCCCTCCATCGCGATGGGCGCCGTATGGACGTTCAACCAGTTCAACGTCGTGTTTCTCGTCTCAGGCGGCGAGCCCGACGGCGAGACCGACATCCTCGTGAGCGAGGCGTACCGCTGGGCCTTCACCCGGCAGGCGCAGTACGGCTACGCCGCCGCGTACGCGGTGCTCATCTTCGCCATCCTGGCGCTCGCCACGCGCCGCCGTAACCCCGAGGCCGCGTGATGAACCCCCGCTCGCGCTGGTACATCGAGGCCCTCTCGCACGCGGTGCTCTTGCTCGCGGTGGCCTTCGCGCTCTACCCCGTGCTCTGGGTCGTGTCGCTCGCGCTGTCGCCCTCGGGCACGCCGTCGCCGCACGCGCTCCCGCTGCCCGACGCCGTGTCGCTCGACAACGCGCGCGCCGTGGTCGGCAGCACCGACCAGGCGGGCCACTGGCTCTTCGCGCGCCAGCTCCTGAACTCCGTGGTGGTCTCCGTGGCCACGGCCGTCACGAGCGTGGCCATCGCCACGCCCGCGGCCTTCGCGCCCGCGCGCTTTCGCTTCGTGGGTGAGCGCGCGGGCATGCGCGTGCTGCTCGCCACGCAGATGTT
>CAISKJ010001198.1 GCA_903885885.1 uncultured delta proteobacterium | reverse complement strand
GGCGAGCGCCTGACGCACGGGCGCATTGGCAATCTCACGGAGGCGCTCGGGCGAGGGGGGCTCGTGCCCCGTGCTACCGCCGTAGATGTTTCGGTTCGGCGCGGGGGCGGCCACAGGCGCCAGCCAGCCCTCCGAGGCGCCCGTCACGGCGAGGTCGCGGCTCGCACGCAACAGGTCCGCCGCGCGCGGCACCGGCCTCGGCGCCACAACGGGAACCGGCGGCGGCGTCACCGCGGGAGCGGGCGGCGCCACCGGCGCGACCACGGGCTCGACCGCAGTGGGCGCGTTGGCGACCCGTCGCACCGTCGGGTGCTCGACGCGCGCTGCGGGCGTCGGGGCGGGCGCGGGAGGCTGCACCGGCGCAACCACCTCGGGTGCAGGTGGCGGCGGAGGCGGCGGCGGAGGCGCGTCGAAGTCGAGCTCGACGGGGCGCGCGTCGGGTCGCACCAGCGAGCGCGGCTCACGCAGCGGAACAGCCCGCAGCGCAAGCGCGAGGAGCACGTGCGCGCACAGCGACGCCGCCCACAGAGAGGGCTTCGCACGGGAGCGTTCGCGGAGGGTGCCCTCGGTCACGGGTGCAGAACCCCTACCACACACCGAGTGTTTCCGTTGCGATCGTACCGTCAGGGGAGCACAACGCCGAGCGCGGCGGCCACCTCGCGCAGCTGCGCGCCCACGCCCGGCACCAGCGCCTCGGCGCGCGCGCCGAGCAACGCGGGGAGCCACCGCGCACGATCCGCGGGCGCAAGGTTCTTCACGATGCGACGCAACACGGCGCGCTCCGACGGGTACGCGCTGCGGGCGCCGGCGGGCATGGGCGCCCGCGCCATGAGGGCCCCCAGCGCGCCCACCCGCGACGCCGCCGCGATGGGAGCGCCCTGGTAGATCGCCAGGGTCGTGAGGAGCTCGCCATGGCGCGCCGCGCGATGCGGCGACACATACCCCTGCGCGATCGTCTGCTGGCACCGCGCGAGGAGGTCGCGCATCGCGCTCACCGCGCCGAGCTCTTCGGCGGCCGCGGCGGCGAGCACCCAGCCGTCGGGCGCTGCGCCGAGGTGCTTCTCCACCGCCGTGAGGGCCCCCGCCGCGTCGCCCGCGTCGAGCCTGCACTCGACCACGCCCAGCGCGGCCTCGTCGGCGCGCGGGTTCGCCGCGAGCGCGGCGTCGAAGGCCTCGCGCGCGGCCGCCACTTCGCCACGGAGCAGGCGCAGCACGCCGACGCGCGTCCACGCCGCCCACGTTGCGCCCCCCGCCACGAAGCTCAACGGAAAGAACCGCCCGCCCTGCGCCAACGCCGCGCCCTGACAGCGCAGGCCCTCGGCGAGGCACCGCGCGCGCTCGGCGTCATCGTCCGCGGAGAGGGCGCGCAGCTCCCACGCGACGCCCTCGATCGCGTCGAGGTCGGGGTGCGCACCCTCGATCGCCCGTGCCCTCGCGAGGGTCGCAACCACGCCGTCGTAGTCGCGCCGGTGCAGCTGCACCCGCGCGCGCGCCACGCAAAGGCGCAGCACCGACGGGCGATACCCCGTCGCGAGCTCCACCTTCGGGAGCAGCGCCCACCCCGCTTCGCACGCGACCCAGGCCTCGTCCCACGCGTCGCGCTCGATGAACTCATGCGCGAGATACCCCTGCGCCGAAGGGTCGTCGGGGCTCGTCGCGGCCAGGGCGCGCAGCAGCTTCACGTTGCGCTCGAACTTGTCACGCGACACGCGCAGCGCCGCCGTCGCGCCGAGGTGCACGATGTCCACGGCGACCTCGCCGTAGCGGTTGCCGCGCAGGGCGATCGAGGGCGCCACGGTCTCGTGCACGACGCCGACAAACTGCAGGTCGGGCGTTCGGCGCAGGAGCCTCGGGACGCGGTACACGTCGCCGAGGCGCGCGCTCCCCGCAAGCACCTCCGCCGCGGGCGCATCGCCGCGCGCGGCGTTGTGCAGACGGAGCAGCCCACAATCGAAGCGGGCCGTCGCGACCGCGGCGCGGAGCGCGTTCGCACTGCCCGGGGCGAGGCGCTCGTCGGCGTCGAGCACGAGCACCCACGCGCCGGTGGCCCTCGCGAGCGAGGCGTTGCGCGCCGCGGCGAAGTCGTCACACCACGGAACGTCGAACACGCGCGCCCCCGCCGCACGCGCGATGGCCACGGTGCCATCGGCGCTCCCCGTATCGACCACGATGAGCTCATCGACGGCGCCGCGCACCGACGCCAGGCAATCGCCGAGCATCGCGGCCTCGTTGCGAACGATCATGCAGAGCGAGACGCGCGGGCGAGGGGCCATAAGCGCGCGCGACTCTGCCACCGATGCGCCCGGGCGAGAAGAACGAGTGCGCTTCGTGCCCTCTGTGGTTTGCGATAGTCTCCCGGTACGTCGCCGCCACCGCCGCGCGCCGAAGCCAAACACCCACTCTCCCCCTCCCGTCGAAAGTACGCGATGCGATCACGTCCTCCGAACATCCCTGACCCGTCGAAACCGTCGACGACGGACGCTTCCGCCAGGCCCGTGCCCGCTGTCGTCACGCAACCGCACGACATCCCGCTGATCTTTCCGCTCGGCCACTTCTATTCGCCGATCGCAGACCCCGCCGAGGTGCGCGCGCGCGAGGGTGTCATCTGGCAACGGCGCGACAGCATGCCCGGCATCGACATGCGAGTCGATGCGCAGCGCGCGCTCCTGCGCCAGCTTGCGCCGTACGCCGCCGACATCGCGTACCCCGTCGAGCCCACCGCCGACCCTACCGTCTACCACTACAAAAACGACCAATTTCCCTGTCTCGACGCCGAGTTTCTCTACGCCCTCCTCGCGCACACGAGGCCGCGCGCGATGATCGAGGTCGGCAGCGGCTTCTCATCGCTCATCACCGCCGACGTGAATCGACGCGTGCTCGGCAATCAGCTCGACTTCACCTGCATCGAGCCGTACCCGCGCCGCTTCCTCAGCGAGGGCGTGCCCGGCATCTCGCGCCTGGTGTGCGAGAAGGTTCAAAACGTCGAACTCTCCCTCTACGACCGCCTCGGCGATGGCGACATCCTCTTCATCGACTCGTCGCACGTCTCAAAGGTCGGGAGCGACGTAAACCATCTCTTCTTCGAGGTGCTCCCGCGGCTCAAGCCGGGCGTCATGGTGCACGTCCACGACATCTCGCTGCCCGACGAGTATCCCAAGGTGTGGGTCTATCAGGGGCGCAACTGGAACGAGCAGTACCTCCTCCGCGCGTTCCTTCAGCACAACAGCGACTGGGAGATCGTCTGGATGGCGGGCTTCATGGCGACCCGGTACGCCGAGGAGGTACAGCAGAGCTTCCCGCGCTTCCCACGACTCGGCGGTGGCGGGAGCCTCTGGCTGCGCCGGGTGCGGTAGTCGCCGAGCGCTACACCGCGCCGCGGAGCTGCCGCGCGAGGCGGTCGAACTCGCGGAGGTCCGCTGTCTCCTCCACGACCTGAGGGCGGTGCGCATCGTAGAGGGCGAAGGCCCCCGCCGCGTCGCCGCGGTTGAGTCGCTCGACCACCGCTGCGATCAGCGAAGAGGCGATCGTGAGGGGCTGCGACAACGCCGCCGCGCGCTGCTCCAGCGAGGCGATGAGCACGTCGCGCGCTCCCTGCAGGTCGGGTCGGTCGCGAACCTCGTCGGCGTACCGTGAGAAGATGACCCGCGCCGTGGCAAGAAACACCGCGGTCCGCTGCGACGTCACGTTCGACCCGTCGTCGCGCAGGGTAAACTCGCAGGTGATCTTCGGAATGTATCGGAAGGCGTAGCGCCGCGAGAGGCGGATCCACATCTCCCAGTCCTCATGGGCATCGAGCGTCTCGTCGAAGGGGCCGGCGGCCACGAGGCACTCCCGTGACTGGAGAAGGCACAGAATGGGGATGTAGTTTCCCACCAACAGACGATCGGCGTCGAACGCGTTGCCGTACGCCTGCTCGCGCCGCACCGTAACGTAGGTGTCGCCGCGCTTCACCTGCGTCGCGCGCGCGGCCACGGTGTACGCCACCTTGTAGTCACTGGTCTCGAGGCTGTTCACCAGAACGCGCAGGTGGTCAGGGTAGTAGGCGTCGTCGTCGTCGAGGTAGGCAATATATTTGCCCCGCGCCTCGCTCACACCCGTATTGAGCGCCGCAGAAATGCCGCGGGGCCTCGCGTGCGTGAAGACACGAAGGTTGCGACGCTTGTCGAGGGCGCGCACGAGCGGCTCGACGTCGGCCCCGCCATCGTTGACGACGATCACCTCGTAGTCGGTAAACGTCTGCAGGAGCACGCTCTCGATCGCCACGCGAAGCAGCGTGGGGCGGTCCTTCGTGCGGATGATCACGGACACCAGCGGCGGCTGCGCCTGCGCAGCACCGCATACCCGCTCCACTGTCGTGAGGAGGCGGTCGATGCGGGGAGCCAGCGTCGGGAACAGTGCGGTCGCCGCCTCCGGGTGCCGGGCGATGAGCGTGTTGACCTTGGCCTGCAGCAACGTGACAATCCGCGGAGCGCAGCCCGACAGGCGCGCCGCGTTGGCGGCCGTCACGTAGCGCTCCATCAGGGTGAGCTGGTCGTTGAGCTGCGCCCCGCTCTGCTCGAACTCCTTGCCCGCCGACATGTTCGAGCCGTGAATGCGCACCGACGCGAGCACCTTATCGATGTACACCCCGACGACGCCATCTTGTGCGTAGAGGAGAAAGTAATCCCAGTCCCCGCAGCGGATGTCACTCGACTCCATCAACGGATATCGGTCAAAGATGGCGCGACGAAACAGCACCGTCGGCATCGAGATGTAGCAGTCGAACATCAACAGGTCGGCGAGTTCGTTGTTGCGACCACAGTGCGAGTACGGGAGCCACCCGGGATGCTCCACGGGGGTGACCGTCTCGCCCGTCGCATCGACGAACTGATACTTCGCATAGGTGAACGATGCGGACGGGTTCGCCTCGAGCGCTTCCATGAGCGTAGCGAGGTGGCCGGGCAGCAGAAAATCGTCGGCGGAGAGAAACAGCACGAAGCGGCCGCGCGCCTCGCGCAGACCATGCTCCGCGTTGCGGTGCGCGCCGATGTTGGTCGACTGCACGAAGTAGCGCAGGCGGCTGTCGCCGAGGAAACCACGCACCACCGAGTCGGTGTCGTCGGTCGAGGCGTTGTTGAGCACGATGAGCTCGAGGTCGCCAAACGATTGAGCGAGCGCGCTCTCGATCGCGCGGCCTACGTACCGACCGTAGTTGTACGCTGTAATAATGATCGAAACCGCGGGCGCAACATGGTCGGTTGAAGTCACAGAATGCCTCGCCAGAGTAGAGTCTCAAGGGGCATAGAACCCGCTTTGGCGCACCTCGTCAAGCCTGTCGTGCGCCGCGCGGGGGACCCTCGCGACGCCCCGCCGGGCGGCGGGCTGCAGGAAAGTTGACGAGGGGAGCAGCGAGTGGTGTGCTCGCCCGAAGCGGTGTTCGGTAGAGCGACGGTCGTCTGACAAGAGGCTATAGGGCATGAAGGCGGTGATCCTCGCTGGCGGTCTCGGCACGCGCATCTCTGAGGAGACGCACCTCAAGCCGAAGCCCATGATCGACATCGGCGGCAAGCCGATTCTCTGGCACATCATGAAGCTCTACTCCGCACACGGGGTGAACGACTTCGTGATCTGCTGCGGGTATCGCGGGTATGTGATCAAAGAGTACTTCGCCAACTACTTTCTTCACATGTCCGACGTCACCTTCGACATGCAGCGAAACACGATGGAGGTGCACCAGCGCAAGGCCGAGCCGTGGCGCGTCACCCTCGTCGACACCGGTGAGAGCACGCTCACGGGCGGTCGCCTCCGGCGCGTCGCGAGCTACCTCGAAGGCGAAGAGGCCTTCTGCTTCACGTACGGAGACGGCGTCTCCGACGTCGACATCACCGCCGAGATCGCCTTTCACAAACAGCACGGCAAGGCGGCCACGGTGGTCGCGGTCCGGCCGCCGGGTCGCTATGGCGCGCTTCGCCTCAAGGGGCCCCGCGTTGCGGGCTTCTCGGAGAAGCCCCGGGGCGACGGCGGGCTCATCAACGGCGGATACTTCGTGCTCTCGCCGAAGTGCATCGACCTCATCGAGGGCGACCTCTCGAGCTGGGAGGGAGCCCCCCTCGTGAAGCTCAGTGAGAAAGGCCAGCTCATGGCCTTCGAACACCACGGGTTCTGGCAGCCGATGGACACGCTCCGCGACACGAACCAGCTCGAAGACCTCTGGGCTTCCGGCAAGGCGCCGTGGAAGGTGTGGACTTGAACGAGGCGTTCTGGCGCGGCAAGCGGGTCTTCGTCACCGGCCACACCGGATTCAAGGGCGGTTGGCTGAGCCTCTGGCTCTCCGACCTCGGGGCCGAGGTGCACGGATACGCCCTTGCGCCTCCTACCGAGCCCAGCTTCTTCGATGTCGCCAACGTACGGTCGAGGCTCGCGAGCAGCACCCTCGCCGACGTACGCGACCTCGACGCGCTCACCCGCGCCATGCGTGAGGCACGCCCTGACGTCGTGCTCCACCTGGCCGCGCAGGCGCTCGTCCGTCGCGCGTACGCCTCGCCCGTCGAGACCTACGCCGTCAATGTGATGGGCACCGTGCACCTCCTCGAGGCGTTGCGCCACGCGGGTGCGGTACGCGCCGTCGTCAACGTCACGACCGACAAGTGCTACGAGAATCGCGAGTGGCCCTGGCCCTACCGCGAACGCGACGCGCTCGGCGGCTACGACCCCTACGCGAGCAGCAAGGCCTGCGCGGAGCTGGTCACCGCCGCGTGGCGCAGCTCGTTCCTGCGGAGCGCGGGCATTCACGTTGCGAGCGCGCGGGCGGGCAACGTGATCGGCGGGGGCGATTGGGCCGCAGACCGCCTCGTCCCCGACCTCTTTCGCGCGCTCGACGCCAACGAGACCCTCGTCGTTCGTTCGCCGTACGCCACGCGACCCTGGCAGCACGTGCTCGAGCCTCTCTCGGGCTACCTCACCCTTGCCGAACGCCTCTACGCCGACGGCGAGGCCTTCGCCGAGGCGTGGAACTTCGGCCCCGTCGAGGCCGACGCGCGCCCCGTGCAGTGGATCGTCGAGCGGCTCTGCGAGAGCCTCCCGGGGTCGTCGTGGCGCCTCGACGCCGCGCCGCAGCCCCACGAGACGCACACCCTCAAACTCGACAGCTCCAAGGCCGCCGCGCGACTCGGGTGGCGGCCGGTCTGGGACCTCCCCGCAGCACTCGATGCGACCGTTGCCTGGCACCGCGCGTGGCGCGACGGCATGGCCATGGGCGACGTCAGCCTCGCGCAGATCCGCGCCCGATCGACGGCCTCGCTCGCATGACAGGGCGCTTCGACATCGCGCCCACGGCCCTCACGGGGCTGCACACGGTGGCACGTAAGCCTCGCGGCGACGCTCGCGGATACTTCGAGCGCATGTTCTGCCTCGAAGACCTCGCTGCACTGCTCGCGGGCCGCGCCGTTGTACAGATCAATCACACGGTGACGGCGCGGCGGGGCACCGTGCGCGGGATGCATTTTCAACGGCCACCGTCGGCGGAGACAAAGCTCGTAAGCTGCTTGCGGGGCGAGGTCTTCGACGTGGCCGTCGACCTGCGGCGCGGGTCTCCGACCTTTCTCGCCTGGCACGGCGAGGTGCTCAGCGCGACAAACCACAAGACCCTCTACATCCCCGAGGGCTTTGCGCACGGCTTTCAAACGCTCACCGATGACTGCGAGCTGCTCTACCTCCACACGGCGGCCTACAACGCCGAGGCCGAAGGTGGCGTGTCGGCCCTCGATCCGCGCCTCGCGATCGCCTGGCCGTTGCCGCCCGACGGGCTCTCCGCGCGCGACACGCAACACCCCGCCGTGAGCGATGCATTCGAAGGAATTCTCGTATGAAGTGCCGCCACTGCGCGTCGCCCCTCACGCTCCCGCTCATCGACCTCGGGAGCGCGCCGCCCTCCAACGCCTACCTCACCGCGCGCACACTCCATGAGCCCGAGCGCTGGTTCCCGCTCCGCGTGCTGGTGTGCGAATCATGCTGGCTCGCCCAGACCGAAGACTTCGCCGACGCGGCGAGCCTCTTCGACGCCGACTACGCATACTTCAGCTCGTACTCGACCTCGTGGCTCGCACACGCCAGCGCTTACGTCGACCAGATGTGTGAGCGGCTCATGCTCGGCACTGCGAGCACCGTGGTCGAGGTGGCCTCCAACGACGGCTACCTCCTCCAATACGTGCGAGCGCGCGGCATCGGCTGCTATGGCGTCGAGCCCACAGCGAGCACCGCCGCCGCGGCGCGGGCGCGCGGCATCGACGTCGTCGAGCGCTTCTTCGACGCCTCGCTCGCCCACGAGCTCGCCGCCGAAGGACGCTCCGCCGACCTCATGGTGGCCAACAACGTGCTCGCCCACGTGCCCGACATCAACGCCTTCGTGCGAGGCTTCGCCGTGCTGCTCAAGCCCGCGGGCGTCGCGACCTTCGAGTTTCCGCACCTCATGCGGCTCCTCGAAGAGAGCCAGTTCGACACCATCTATCACGAGCACTACTCGTACCTCTCGCTCACGGCGGTGACGCGCATCTTCGCGGCGCAAGGGCTCGAGGTCATCGACGTCGACGAGCTCGCCACGCACGGCGGTAGCCTGCGCGTGTACGCCCAGCGCGCCGGGGGCCCGCGCTCCGTAGCGCCCTCCGTCGGCGCCCTCCTGGCCCGAGAAGACGCTGCGGGCATGCGCGTGCCCGCGACCTATCAGGGCCTTCAGACGCGCGCCGATCGCATCAAGCACGACCTCACAGCCTTTCTCATCGAGCGCGCGCGAGCGGGCGAGTCGGTGGCCGCGTACGGGGCCGCGGCCAAGGGCAACACGCTGCTCAACTACGCGGGCATCCGTCGCGACCTCTTGCCCTTCGTCGTCGATCGAAACCCCTCCAAGCAGGGCAAATTCCTCCCGGGGAATCGAATCCCCATCTTCGACGAGGCCGAGCTCTCTGCGCGTCGGCCCCAATGGATCATCATCCTGCCCTGGAACCTCCGCGCCGAAGTGACCACCCAGCTCGCCTACGCGCGCGCCTGGGGCGCCCGCTTCGTCACCGCAGTGCCCTCCCTGGAGACCTTCTGATGTCCTCCGAACCGTCGCGCATCTTCTACACAAAGCCTTCGATCACCGAGGCCGAGGTCGCGGCCATCACCGCCGCCGCACGCGACGGATGGGGCGAGCGCTGCTACGAGTCGATTCTGCGCTTCGAAGGGCTGTTTCGCGACTTCGTCGGGAGCACCTACGCCCTCGCCACATCGAGCTGCACGGGCGCGCTGCACATGGGCCTCGCGGCGCTCGGCGTGGGCCCTGGCGACGAGGTCATTCTCGGTGACAACAACTGGATCGCATCGGCCGCCCCGGTCACCTACCTCGGCGCCACGCCGGTCTTTGTCGATGTGCTCGCGTCGAGCTGGTGCCTCGACCCCGACAAGGTCGAGGCGGCCATCACCCCGAAGACCAGGGCCATCATGGCCGTTCACGTGTACGGCAACCTCTGCGACCTCGACCGACTGCTCGAGATCGGCGCTCGCCACGGCATCCCCGTAATCGAAGACGCCGCCGAGGCCGTCGGTTCGAAGTGGTTCGGCCCCGCCGGCGAGCGCCACGCCGGGAGCCGTGGGGCCTTCGGGGCCTTCTCGTTTCACGGCACCAAGACCATCACCACGGGTGAGGGGGGCATGTTCGTCACGAGCGACCGCGCGCTCTACGAGCGGGTGCTCACGCTGTCGAACCACGGTCGCATCGCGGGTGAGTCCAGGCAATTCTGGCCCGGCGTCGTGGGATTCAAGTACAAGATGTCGAACATCCAGGCCGCGCTTGGCTGCGCCCAGATGGCACGCGTCGATGCCCTCATCGACCAGAAGCGAGCCATCTTTCGCCGCTACGCCGATGCGCTCGCCCCCCTCGACGGCGTCACCATGAACCCCGAGCCGCCGGGTACGCAGAATGGCTACTGGATGCCCACCGCGGTCTTCGCGCCCTCCCTCGGCGTCACCCGTGAAGCACTGCTGACGGCGTTTCGCGCGGCCAACATCGACGGTCGTGTGTTCTTCTGGCCGCTCTCGTCGCTGCCGATGTTCTCCCCACAACCCGAGCACGTGGTCGCCTACGGGCTCCCGGGGCGCGCGTTCAACCTCCCCAGCTATCACGACCTCACGCCCGCGGAGCAAGACCGCGTCGTTGCCGTGGTGGAGCGGGTCGTCGCCGATGCGCGCGCGGCCCGCGGCGCCTGAGGGGCGAAGCCGTTCGCGATTGCGAATTCAAGCGAACGGCGCGAATTTACGCGAAGCGTGACATTCCTGTATCGCTTAAGATCCGCGCCGCCGTGACATGTCCCATACCCAGGCCACGACATCTCCCTCCGCACGTCTACGGCGCTTCTCGCGATCCGCGCTAATCCCACTCCAGTGCTTAAACAATCCTGAGGTGCGCTGATGAACACTGTGATTGTAGGAAACGGCATCCTCGCGCTCACAACAGCCTTTCGACTGGCGAAGCGCCTCTCTCCAGGCGATCAGATCACCATCGTGGGGAAGGCTACGCGTCCCGGCTCGGCGACGCTCGCGGCGGCGGCGATGCTCAACTCGTTCGCCGAGATCGACGCGGGCGCGCTCGACTCCGAGGTCGAGCTCTATCGTTTCGAGCTCAGCCACCTCGCGACGCGCATGTGGCCGCGCTTCATTCTCGAGATCATTCAGGTCGCGGGCTCGCGGCTGCCTCCCGGATGCGCGAAGTGCGAGGGGCCGTGCGGCGGCTGCTTCGATCGCGGTACCTACGTGGTGAACAACACCGCGGCCGACGAACTCGACGACGAGAACTTCGACGCGATCGTCAGCGCGCTCCAGCAGTTCGACGAGCCACACTCGCACGTTTCACCGCGTGATATTCCAAACTACAAGCCGGCTCAACCCTCGCGCGCGACGCGAGCAGTGTACATTCCGAACGAGGGGTGGCTCAATCCGCGCCTCACCATCGAGGCACTCGAAGCCGCGCTGTCGAGCTGGTCGAACGTTCAATTCGTCGACGCGAGCGTGCAGCGCCTCGTAAAGGAAGCGGGCGTCATCGAGTCCGTCGTGTTGGATGACGGCCGACGGATTCAAGGCGACAAGTTTCTCCTCGCCACCGGCGCGACCGCAGGCGATCTGCTGCAAGACAGCAACCTCGACCTCCCCATCCAACGAATCTTTTACGGGGTGGGCGTATCGCTCGAGATCAAGAGCATCGACCACCCGCACACGAAGTGTATCCGCACCCCTAACCGTGGCCTCGCCTGCGGGGTCTATAGTGCGCCCTTCTTCGTGTCGCACAACCAGCCGCACAATCACATCCTGATCGGTGCGAGCAACCACATCCTGCCGAAGCCTACGACGATGCCGCGACTGGCGAGCGTCGAGTCGCTGAGCCGCGCCGCCATGGAGCAGATCAATGCGGGCTTCTACTGCTCCGAGCTGGTGCGTGTGAACGTCGGCTGGCGGCCCACAAGCCAGGACACGTTTCCGCTCGTGGGCCCGACGTCCATCCCCAACCTCATTGTTGCAACGGGCACGAAGCGAGACGGGTTTCACCTCTCGCCCGTCCTGTCCGATTACATCACCGCGATGGTGCTCGGCGAAGAGGTCGATCCTCGCTTCGCGCGCTTCGCGCCGGAGCGCAAGCTGCTTCATGACCTCACCCGCGAGCAGGCCATCGCGAAGGCGGTGCGGCACCAGATCAGCGCCGCCTATCAACACGGCTACGCGCCTTCGAAGAGCCGCATGCCGCAGCAGGTCGCAGAGATGTTCCGCGCCGACCTCGAGCGC
>CAISKJ010001197.1 GCA_903885885.1 uncultured delta proteobacterium | reverse complement strand
GCCTTCGAGCACGAGCCCCACGCCTCCGTCGGACGCCCACTCCCGGACTTCGGAGACGGAGACATCCCGCAGGATCGCGGCGGACGGGACCACGCCCGCCTCGAGGGGGAGCGCGAAGGCCGCGTCGGGGAGCGCTCCCGCGTCGACGGGGGTGGTCTCGTGGGGCTCGGTGCCTTCGAGAAAGAACTCCTCGAAGGGCGCCGCGGCCACCGGAGCCGTCACGCCGAGGGGCGCCTGCGCGGGCGCCGGGAGCAGCCCCGTGGCCGGGTCGATCACCACGCTCACCACGCCCTGCGGCCGCGGAAACTCGATCGCCGGCGGCCGCCGCACGCGCACGTACTCGCGCATGAACGACGTCCACACGGGCACCGAGGCGCGCGCCCCCTCTTCGCCCGCCCCGAGGGGCTGACGGTCGTCGAAGCCCACCCACACGCCCGTCACGAGGTCGGGCGTGTAGCCCACAAACCACGCGTCGCGCGCGTTGTCGGTGGTGCCCGTCTTGCCCGCCGCGGGGCGGCCGAGGGCGCGCGCGCCGCGGCCCGTGCCGTGATCGATCACGCTGGTCATGAGGCTCGTGACCATGAAGGCCTCAGCGGGCGTGAGCGCCTGCCGCGCAGCGGGCCGCGGCGGGAGCGGAACGTCGCGCCCGTCGGGCGCCACCACGCGGCGGATCACGTACCAGTCCTGGTAGCGCCCGCCCGAGGCCCAGGTGGCGTAGGCGTTCACGAGCTCGGCGGGCGTGACCACGCCCGAGCCGAGGGCGAGCGAGAGGTCGTTGGGCATCGGCGACGCGATGCCGAGCGAGCGCGCGTGCGTGGCGACGGCCTCGGGGCCGAGGGCCTCCATCAAGCGCGCGGCCACCATGTTGCGCGAGAACGCGAGGGCCTCGCGCAGCCGCATGGGCGCCTCGACGACGCCCGCGCGCGCGTGCGCCTCGGCGGGGCACCAGCGGCCGCGGCCGACGCCGAAGCAGCCGGGGTTGGGGTCGAGCGTGCTCGCGAGGGTGAACCTCCGCGACGCCAGCGCGAACGAGTACAAGAAGGGCTTGAACGCGCTCCCGGGCTGCCGCTGCGCGCGCGTGGCGCGGTTGAACATGCCGGGCAGCGCGTCGAAGGCGCCCACCATCGCGACGAGCTCGCGCGTCGCCGGGTCGATGGCCACGAGCGCGCCCTGCGGGCCGAGCTCGAGGTGCATCGAGCCCGCGGCCTCGGGCGTGATGAGCGCGTCGGGCGACACGCGCACCGTGGCCCCCGCGGGCGCAAACTGCGAGGGCGCGAGGTTGGGCGCGTAGCGCGACGCCGTCTCCCACGCGACGCGACCGGTGGCGCCGCCCACGCGCACGTAGAGGGCGCCGCGGCCGCGCGCGCCCGCGACGGGGTCTTCGGCGCGCTCGACCACGCCGGTGTAGATGTGCCCGGGGTGCAGGCGACCGTCGGCGGGCGGGCGCTCGGCGCGCACCACGTTGCCGCTGCCGGCGGGGTGGCGCGCGCCCGGCGCCGCGAGGGGGCCGCGGTACCCGTGGCGCGCGTCGACCTGCTGGAGCCCGCGGGTCATGGCCTCGCGCGCGGCCCGCTGCAGAGCGGGGTCGAGCGTGGTGTACACGGTGTAGCCGCCGCGGCGCAGGGCGTCTTCGCCCGCCACCTGGGTGAGCGTGCGGCGCACGATGTCGACCACCTCGGGGCACGCGCCGTCGTCGTCGGGGGTGGCCACGAGGCGCACGGGCTCGGCGGCCGCGGCGTCGGCCTCGGGCTGCGTGATGAAGCGCTTCTCGACCATCTGCGCGAGGATCCACCGGCGGCGGCGCAGGGCGGCCTCGAGGTCGTTGCGCGGCGAGTAGTGCACGGGGCTCTTGGGAATGCCCGCGAGCAGCGCGCACTCGCCCAGCGTGAGCTCGCCCACGTGCTTGCCGAAGTAGAAGCGCGCGGCCTCTTCGACGCCGTTGCGGCCGTGCCCGAAGGCGATGTGGTTCACGTACAGAAAGAGGATCTCGTTCTTCGAGAGCTCCTGCTCGATGCGACCCGCGAGGAGCACCTCGCGCACCTTGCGCGAGAGGCTGCGCTCCGACGTGAGCAGCACGTTCTTCACCACCTGCTGGGTGATGGTGCTCGCGCCCTGCGCGAGGGTGCCGTGGCGAACGTTGACCCACAGCGCGCGCACGAGCCCCGGCCAGTCGAGGCCCTGGTGCGTGTAGAAGTCGGCATCCTCCGCGGCGAGGAGCGACTTCACCATGTTCTCCGAGAGCGCCTCGAGGGGCACCACCGTGCGCCGCTCGATGAAGAGCTCGGCGAGCACCGTGTTGTCGCGGGCCAGCACGCGCGTGGTCTGCGGCGGGTTCCACCGCGTGCGGAGCGAGTGCACGTCGGGCAGGCTGCGGCCGTAGTACGCGAAGAGCCCGCCGAGCACGAGCGAGCCCGTGAGCGCGACGCCGAAGAGGCCCAGCGCCGCGAGGCCCGCGCTGCGCCGCCACCGGGGCCGTCGCGGCGGCGGCGGTCGCACCGGCGCGGGCGCGCGCGGCGGGTCGCTCACCGCCGCGTGCGCGGGGAGCGTGTCGTGGAGCGCGGGGTGCGCCTGCGGATCGGGGACGGTGGGGCTCGTTCCCGCGGGGGCTTTGGGGCGGTTGGGTCTCATGGTGGGCGCTGCGGGCGGCGATGATTCACGAAGCGCTCCTCACCGCGTTGCGGCCGCGGATCGTACGGCAAGCGTCGCCCCGCGGACACAGCGCCGTGGCACCGCGCGCACACCCCGCGGCTGCTACGCGCCCGCGGCGACCGTCGCCCGCGCGGCCAGGTAGTCGCGCGAGGCCTCGGGGAGCGACGTGAAGCGCACCGTGAAGGTCCCTCCCCCGTCGGCGCAGCGCACGACCTTGGCGTACATGTCGTCGTCGGGCGCGCCCGCCGTCGGGAGCTTGATGCGCAGGTCGGTGAGCGTCGCCGGCGCGACGGCCGCCACGAGCTCGCCCTCGCGCGCCGAGAGCCGCACGATCGTGGCCGACTGGGCCTCGCCCGCCACGCCCTTGCCGTGCACCTCCCAGAACGCGACGGGCTCCGGCGTGACGAGCGTCGCGAGGGCCGCGTCGACGCGCTTGAGCGTGATGGCGTAGGGCTCGCCGATGGCGCCGATCTCGTAGAGCGCGAGCGGCTGCGCGGCCCCCTTGGGGTGCACCTCGAAGCGCGCGTCGACGCGCACCGACGGTCGCAGCGAGCGCAGCGTCTCTTCGGCCACGAGCACCTGACCGCCCACCGTGTACGACTCAGCGCGGCCCGCGAGGTTCACCTGGCTGCCCACCACGCCGTACTTGGCGCGCTTCTGCGAGCCGATGTTGCCGACCACCACCTCGCCCGTGTTGATGCCGATGCCCATCTCGATCTCGGGCATCCCGTGGCGGCGGTTCCACTCGTTCACGCGGCCCATGGCCACCTGCATCTCGAGGGCGCAGGCCACGGCGCGCTCGGTGTCGTCGGCCCGCTGCAGCGGCGCGCCGAAGATGGTGAGAATGGCGTCGCCGATAAACTCGTCGATGGTGCCCTGGTACTTGAGAATGACCTCGGTCATCTCGCTCAAGTAGTTGTTGAGGAGCCGCACCACCTGCTCGGGCGTGAGGCGCTCCGAGTGCGACGAGAACCCGCGCAGGTCGCTCAGCATGATGGTGACGCGGCGCCGCGCGCCGCCCAGCTCGAGGCCCTCGGGCGTCTCGAGAATGCTGTCGACCACGTCGTTGGAGAGGTATCGCCCGAAGGTCTGGCGAATGAAGCGGTTGCGCACCTCGAGCTGCTCGGTGCGCTCGCGCACCTTCTCTTCGAGGGTCTCGTAGAGCTCGGCGTTGGCGATCGACACCGCGATCTGCCCCGAGAGAAGCTCGAGCACGCGCGTGCGGTCGGCGGTGAAGGCCCCCGACGCGAGGTTGTTCTCGAGGTAGAGCACCCCCACGAGGCGCCCCTGGCGCAGCACCGGGCCGCAGAGCACCGAGCGCGGCCTGCGCGCGGCCACGTAGGGCTCGGCGCGGAAGCGCTCGTCCGTCGAGGCGTCGTCGAGCACCAGCGCCTCGCGCGTGCGCGCCACGTAGTGAACCAGCCCCGCGGGCACGATCGCGCCGCCGTCGGCGTCGGTCACGTCCATGGTGAGCGAGCGCAGCACCACGGGCTCGGCGCCCGCCACGCACTGCGCCTCGATGCGCAGCTCGCCGCCGCGGTCGAGCAGCAGCACGCCCCGCTGCGCCGCCGCGTTCTCGAGCACCACCGACATCATGCGCTTGAGCAGGCCGCTCAGCACCACCTCGCTCGAGATCGCCTGCGAGGCGCGCAGCACGCTCTCGACGTCGAGGTCGCCCGCGTGCGTCTCCACCGTCGCCGTGACGCTCCGGGTGACGCTGCTGGGCCGCGGCGCGGCGGCGGGGCCCCCGTGGCGCGCGTCGAGGTCGGCCACCTTGAGCGTCGCGCCCCACGCCTCGTACCCGTGCCGCGCGCGCGAGAGGTACGCGTGCGCCGCGTCGCGCTCTCCCTCGGCGAGCCAGAACTCGCCGCAGAGCTCACAGGCGAGCGCCTCCTCGTGCTGAAACCCGTTGCGCGCCGCGAGCTCGATGGCCTCGCGGTAGTGGCCCCGCGCCCTCGCGCGGTCGCCCTCGACGCGGCACCGCTCGGCGCGCACCAGGGCGAGCTTGTGGGCGTTGTTCATCGGCGCGAAGCGCGCGTAGCGGCGCAGGCGCAGCTCGTTGCGGGCCGAGCGCGCGCGCAGCCGCGCGGCCTCGACGGGGGCGGCCTCGCGGGCCATCGCGAGGTCGTTGAGGGCCTCGTAGAAGGCCAGCGTCGTGAGCATGAAGCAGGCGAAGAGCTGCTCCTCGTAGCGGCGCGTGAGTTCGAAGCGGGCGCGGGCCCGCGCGCGGTCTTTGAAGATCACCGCGAGCATGCCGTCGGCGAGCGTCGCGTACGCGATGGCGATCTTGTTGTCTTGCGCCACGTAGGCGGGCAGGTCGCGCGTGAGGTCGAAGAGCGAGCCCGCGCACGCGGGCGGCGCCGGCGGGCCCGCGACGAGGTTGCGCGCGGCCTGCACCCAGCTGTCCATGAGCGGCCACGAGTTGACCTGGCGCGTGCCGTGGAGCCACCGCAGGCCCTCGTCGAAGCGCGCGAGCAGGTCGTTGAGCTCGGCCCCCGCGCAGAAACCCATGCTCATGCCCTGCAAGAGCGCGTACGACGCGTACTCGATGTCGCCGCCGTCGACGCCGGGGCGCCAGCCCGCGAGGAGCTGCCGCGAGTTCTCGGCGAAGGCGCTCTTCCACGGGGCCACGAAGGTGCCCCAGATCATGGCCATCTTGCCCGCGAGGTTGGGCGACGGAAAGCGCTCGAGCACCTTGAAGGCCAGGCGCCCGAACTCGTGGCCCGTGTCGAAATCCTCGATGGTGCCGCACAGGGTCATGCCGTAGAGCAGGTACCCGTTGGCCGCGAAGGTCGAGTTGCCGTGCTCCAGCGAGAGCCGCACCATCACCATCACGATGAGCAGCATGAGGCGCGGGTTCACGAAGTACGTGATCGACGCCATCTGCCGGCACAGGTCGAGCGTGGCCAGAATGGTCGGGTCTTTGAGCTCGGGCAGCGCCACGAGGTCCATCGGCCGACGGCGCCCGATGGCGAGCCGCGTGCGCGCCATCTCGCCGAGGAGCCGCGGCATCCCCGCGTCGTCGGGCAGGTGCACCCCCAGCGAGGCGAGCACCGGCCGCGCGAGCTCGAGGGCCTCGCGCGAGCGCCCCTGCGACTGCCGCGCGGTGATGCGCACGCGCTC
>CAISKJ010001196.1 GCA_903885885.1 uncultured delta proteobacterium | reverse complement strand
TGCTCGCCTGCACGGGGTACGTCTGCGGGTTCGAGAGCACCACGGCGAAGTCGAACGCGGTGCCGAGCTGGCTGTTGGGCGTGACCGTCGCCCAGTAGTCGCAGCCGAGGTACGAGCGGCCCAGGGCGGCCTCGTCGCAGCGGCTCGCGCAGCGTCCGCCGGTGCAGGCCATGCCCTGCGCGGTGTCGCAGGTGGGCCCCGGGGTCCACCCGCCGCCGTCGGCGCGGCAGGTCTCGACCTGCTGCTCGCGGCCCGCGGTGATGCCGCAGCGCGAGAGCCCCGGCTGGCAGACGCGGCAGCCTACGCCCGCGAAGCACAGGGTGCCCGCGGGGCAGTCCATCGCGGCCACCTCTTCGCCGTCGGCCCCGCACTCGTAGCGCCGGTTGCCCGAGCACAAGATGGCGCCGACGGTGCATCGCTGCGGGCCGTTGTCGAAGAGCGGACCTCCGTCGCCGGGGTCGGCGTCGCCGTCGAACACCACCGACGGGGGCTGCGACGTGCAGCCCAGGAGTGCCGCGAGCGCCCACAAACAAAGGCCGTTGCGAGGCTTCATGGGACCGTTCTTGTACCGAGTCTCGGGGCGAGCGTCCATTCGCGCGGAGGCGCGGTGAGACCTACAGGCGAATGTCGGCGGTGGCGCCGAAGGTGAGCACGTTGGGCAGCACCGAGGCGTTGTCGACCGCCGAGAGGATGCGGTGGTAGGCCACGTCGACGCCGAACACGAGCGCGGCGTTGGGGTTGAGGTGATAGTGAATCTCGACGCCGCCGCGCGCGCCGAGGCCGAAGGCGCCCGCGCTCTCGGCGCCGTCGGGCTCGATCTGCCAGCGGTCGAACGACGCGCCCAGCACGGGTCGCACGGTGGAGCCCTGGAGGAAGCGGTGGGCTACTTCTGCGGAGAGCACCCACGCGCCGCCCGAGGCGGTGGAGAGCTCGTCGAGGGCGCGGTTGGCGATGCTCGCGCGCAGGCCGAGCTCGGTGGCCCCGAGGCCGAGGCCCACGTGCAGTCGGTAGGTGCTCGCGGCGCCGCTGCGAAAGCCTGTCATTCCGCCGTAGCCGCCGCCGATGAACACCGACGCCGTGGGGTCGCGGCGCTCCTGCTCCTGCGGGTGCGACGGGGCGTCGGCGGCGGGCTCGGCGACGACCGTCGTGGTGGTGACCACGGGCGAGGTGTACACGGCGCGAAGCACGGGCGGCGGCTGCGAGAGCACGAGCACGCGCGGCGGGGGCACGTACACGGCGGGGGTGGTGACCACGACGCGGCCGGGCGACGTGGCGTACAGCTCGATGGCCTGCGCGGGAGCGGCGACGGCGACGAGGCTGACGGCGGCGAGACACATGGCGAGACGGTTCATCACGAGGGCTCCGTGTGGTGAGAGAGGCGCTGTGTTGTGGTGGGGAGAAGAGGCGCTTGAGACGCGCGAGGGGCGCGAAGGGTCAGCGCACGAAGGCTTCGATCTCGGCGTCGGCGGTGTCGGGCTGCGAGGCGCCGATCACGACGACGCGGCTCGCGTCGAGGCGGAAGCGAATCTCGCGGCCGAGCGAGAGCAGCTCGCGGAGCTCGGGGCGCAGCCGCAGGAGCGTAAAGAAGCTCCGCGACATGGTGCGCACGTGCAGCTCGCGGGGCGTGCCGGTGATGCCCTCCTCGATCCAGATGCCGTCGCGGAGCACGAGCGCGCGGCCTGCGACGTAGCGCGAGCTGCCCGCGTTGCCCGTCGAGGTCTGCGCCTCGCGCAGCGCGCGCAGCGAACTCGACACGCGGCGCCCGGCCTCGCCGGTGGCTTCGACGGACGGACGCGCGGGCGGCGCCGGCGGAGCCGCCGAGGGCGCAGTGGCCGGGGCGTTGAGCATGAGGTTGTGCTCCACGCGCGAGGGCATCGCGCTGCCGCCTGCGCCGCGCGTCGAGGCGCCCGAACGGCCTCCGCCGCCGAGGGATTCGAAGGCCGCGAAGTCGGGGCTCCCATCCGAGTCACCCGTGGGCATGGCGTGGCGGGCAGCGGGCGCGCGCGAGGGCTCCGCCGGAGGCGCCGCGCCGCGGTTGCGGAGGTCGTCGATGGTCTGCGACGCGCCGGGCTGCATGGGGCCCATCACGCGCGGCGCTGCGATCGTGGTCACGGGCGGGGGGCGGCGGAAGCCACCGACGGGGCCGGGGGCGCCGCTCGTCGGACGGTTCTGCTGCCAGCGGGCGGTGGGCTCCTCGCGCTCCTCGTCGAGGCTCACGGGGGCCTGGTTCTGGTCCTCGGTGACGAGGTAGCTGGTGTAGGGCGTTACGATGCCGAAGCGTCGCGCGAGCTGAACCACGCTCTCGCGCAGCTCGGGGTTCTCGCCGCGCAGTCGGATCTCATCGAGGAGGTAGCCCGTCTTGCGCGTGGCCCACACGCGAGGGATGAAGCCGTTGCTCTCGTCGCGCGGGGGGAGCGTGACGGGCCAGTCGAAGGTGCGCGGCTCGGCCTGTCCGGCCACGGTGGCGGTGAGGGCCACGGTGCTGGCGCCGGGCGTGCGGTAGCGTCCCGTGACCACGAGCTGCGAGCCGCGGTAGAGGGTCCCGAGGTCGCGGGGATAGAGGTCGTACGCGTCCGCGCCGCGCAGCGCGAGGCGCAGGTCGGCGAGCACGGGGAACGCGATCATGTTGTAGAAGCCCGCGAGGAGCGACGACATCTCGGCGCCCGAGCGCGCGTAGTCGGCGGCGCCGCGGTTCTGCTGCGCGAGCAGGTCGAGGAAGGTGGTGTTCACGTCGTCGCCGAGGCCGAACACGAAGATCTGCGCGGTGCTCCCGTTGCGCTCGTGCACGCTGCTCACGATGTGCTGCACGTCGGTGTCGCCCACGGTGGGCATGCCGTCGGTGAGAAACACCACCATGCGCGGCGCGCCGCGGCGCACGGGGATGTTGAGCGCCTGCGCGAGCGCGGGGCCGATGGCCGTGCCGCCCGAGGCCTCGAAGGCGTTCACGAAGCGCTGGGCGCGCGCGCGGTTGTCGGCCGACGCGCTGAGCGACGCCTCGGAGAGCTGCTCGACGTCGGTGCTAAAGCGCAGGATGTTGAAGGTGTCGTCGGGGTTGAGGCGCTCGATCCATGTGCGGAGGGCCTCGCGGGCGTGGTCCATCTTCTCGCCGGCCATGGAGCCCGACGTGTCACACACGAAGAGAATGTCTTTGCCGATGATCTCGCGCTCCGTCACCTCGGTGCGCGGGGCCACCATCATGAGAAAGTATCCGTCTTCGCCGACGGGGTGGTGCGTGAGCACGCTGAGCCCGACGTCGCCGTCGGCCACCGTGTAGAAGAGGTCGAAATCGCGGTCGAGAGAGGCGCGGCCCTGTTCGAAGCCGACGACGGCCTGGTGGTCTCCGTGGCGCACGGTGTCGACGCGGTGCGAGGGCGAGTACACCGCGCGGATGGGCACGCGCGAGTCGATGGTGGCGCTGAGGGTGAAGTCTTCGAGCGTGCTCGACTGCGGGCCCGCCGTGCGCAACGGGTAGCGGTAGTGCAGCGTGCCCGAGGCGTAGTCGAGCGTCTGCGTGAAGCGCAGCTCGACGGTCTGATCGCCGCGCGCGGGGATGGGGAACACCCGCGCGCGGAAGAGGTTGGAGCCCATGTACTCGACGAGGCCCGGGTCTTGGAGGCGCGCGACGATGCCCTCGTAGATGCGCCGCGCCTCGGCGGCCTCTACGACCTGGCCCTCTTGCCGCACGCCGTTGACCATCATGGCGAAGCCCGACACGGTGGCGCCGGCGGGGAGGGGGAAGATGTACGTGCCCTCGAGCTGACGGTCGGTGTTGTTGCGAAACACCTGCACCACGCGGGTCTCGGCGATGCGCTCGTGCACGGCCACGGTGACCCGGTGCGAGCGGATCGCGAGGGGCCCGACGCTCCCGTCGGTGGGGAGGAGCAGGCCCGTCGCGTGCGCCTCGGAGGCGCTGCCGAGCGCGGCGAGGAGCGCGAAGAACAGCAGGAGCGCGACGCGCGGCAGCGCGAGCGAGAGCGGTCGCGGCGGTCGAGAGCGCATGGTCGGGGGATGCATCGGGGACCTCGAGGAGTGGGCGTAGCGGGGAGCGCGTACGGACGCACCAACGCGTGCGACGGTTCGGCCTTACAGCCGCGTCAGAGCGTCGCGTCGCGCGAGGGATTGGGTGCCGCGATGCGGGCCGCTACGGCGCCGAGAGCCAGTACTGCACGGTCTCGGCGAACACCGACGCGACGTGGTCGCCGCCGTCGAGGCCCCAGAACCCGTCGGAGGGCGAGTTGTTGCGCACCTGCAGGCGCGCGTTGGCGGGGTAGCGCACCGGGTCGGTCTGCACGTCGAGCGGACGCACCCCACTCATCGCGTGCTGGTGGCACCCGACGCAGTTGGAGCGCACGAGGCCAGGGCCCGCGTCGATGTACGGGTTGGAGCACCACGAGGGGCCGCCGTGGCCCTCGTAGACCGCGCGAAGCGCCGCGGCGAGCGTGGGCGCGTCGCGGGTGAAGCCGCCCGCGGGGTCGGGGTCGAGCTCGGTGTACTCGGTCGCGACGCACATCTTGTACGACGACCAAGGACCACCGAGCGCGCGCACCGACGCGGGACGGTCGGCGCCGAAATCGTCGTCGGGCGTGGGCGACCACCAGAGGGTGATGTTGAGCCAGTTGGCGACCTCGCGCGTGCGGATGTGCATCGCGGCGAGGCGGAAGCTGCTCCCCGCGGGGAGGCGCATGGTGTAGGCCGCGCGCGCGTCGGGTTCGGCGGTGCCGTCGCCGGTGCCCCACGTGGCGTCAGCGCCCGGCGCGAGGCGTCGCGAGAGCCCGGCCGCGGAGGTGTCGTACGTGGGCAGAGGCATGTCGAGGTCGGTGCGGCGCCACTCAAGCGCGACGGTGGCGGCGGCGACGGGAAACACGCGCTGGAGGCACCCTGCGACGGCGGCCGTGGGGGGCGTGTATTGAACGTCGAGCATGCCGCGCGCGCCCTGCCCTCGGGCCGTGAGCTTGACCAGGAACGACCCCGGGCCCGCCACCGTGCAGCCCGTGGCTGCCGAGGCCGTGCAGCGCGTTCCCGCCTCGGTGGTGACGCCGTCGAGCACGCGGAGCTCGGTGCCCTCGGCCGCGTCGGCGAGGCGCGCCGTGAGCGTGCCTCCCGTGGCCACGAAGAAGGGGCCGAGGGTGCGCGCGCCGCAGTGGGCCAGGGAGACGGGCTCGCGGGCCAGCTGCTGGCTCGCGGCGGGGCCATCGACGAAGGTGGGGGGCGCGCCGCTGGCGATGCAGCGGAGCACCTCGGGGTAGCTCTGCACGAGATGGCGCACGGCGTCGGGGCTGGCCGCGACGCGCAGCACGCCTGCGACGCCCGCGACCGATGCCGCGCTGTTGAGCGACGCGGCGTAGGCGTCGAGGCGCGCCGCGGGCCACTCGGGGAGCGTGGTGGCGAAGCCGACGTTCCACCCGAAGGCCTCGTCGAGGGCGCTGTCGGTGAAGCGCGCCCGCGCCGCGCGCCCCGTCGGCCCGAGGCCCTCGTAGAGGCGCTGGAAGGTGCGGGCGATGTCGTCGCGGTTGTACCAGGTCTGAAAGCGCGGCACCGTGGCCCCCGACAGGCCGCTGGGATGCGCCAGGGGGACCGGCGCGAGGGTGCGCGCGACGGCCTCCCACGCGGCGGCGCGGCGCGCGCGCTGCGAGCGTCGGAGCTCGTCGGCGCGCGCGGGGAGCGCGGTGTCAGCGGGGTAGCGGGATGCGAGGCCGAGGAGCCAGCGGCCCTCGGCGCTCGCGGGCGCGACCTGCGATTCGATGCCCTCGCAGGCCGCGCCGTCGGGTGGCGCAGGGGCCTCACCGCACGCCGACGCAAGCGCGGTGAGGATGAAGGCGCTGCGCACCCGCGGGGCGATCATCGCATCATGAACCCGGCGTCGCTCGCGATGACCTGCTCGCGACCGGTGCCGAGGGTGCGCACGATGAAGTAGATCCACCCATCGGAGCGGTAGTGCGGGTACAGCGCGTACTGGCCCGGACCCATGTTGGTGACCCGGCGGCTGACGCCCGTGGTGAGGTCGAGGATGTAGATGTTCGACACGCCGCGCGTGGTGTACTCGGCGAAGGCGGGGTCGTCTTCGCCGGTGAAGCCGAGCTCGCGCGCGTCGGCGTCGGCGTCGGGGCCGCCGCCCGCGTAGTGGTGATAGGTCACGAAGCGCTCGTCGTACGAGAACGCGGGCTTGGCGCCCTGGATGCAGTACCGTGCGACCTCGGTGGCCGACGCCATGATGGCCGACCCCGTGTGGGTCGCTTCGAGGCGGTTGAGGACGTAGCCCTGGTACGCCCCGGCGGCGTCGACGAAGCGCGTGATGAGCATGCGCGAAGAGGGCGAGATGACCGCGTCGCCCTGGAAGGGCGTGCGCAGGCTGCGCGAGCCCACGGCGGTGAAGCCCGAGCCCGTGTTGGCCATGAGGGTGAGCGAGGTCTGCGCGGTGGCACCCCAGGCTTCGTTGCGGCGCGTCTCGGTGAGGGTGGCCATGTGACCGCCGTCGTCCCACGCGGCGTTGCCGGCCGAGGTGGCCCAGTAGTCGGCGCCGTCGAGCGAGGTGCCGAGGTGCTGGTAGAGGCCGAGCGAGCTGCCCGCGCACGCGCTCGCGAGGGGCACCGCCGTAGGCTCGCCCGTCGTGAGGGTGCTCATCGGGCACATGCGGCCCATCGGCTGGTAGGTGTACCCGCTGTTGTCGGGGAAGAACGCCGGGTCGTACATGGCGCCCGTCATCGTGACGTCGGCTGCGCGCGCGAGGTCGCGGAGGTGGATGCCGCGACCCACGAAGCGGCCGTCGGCCGAGCTGCGCGTCCAGAAGCCCGAGCGCGTGGCGCCGGTGTAGAGCACCCGGAGGTGCGCGCCGGTGATGGCCGAGCGGTTGGCGCCGATGTCGGCGTCGCTGGCCTCGGGCACCATCGCGAGGCAGTCTTGCGGGCGCGTCGCGCCGGCGCAGCCGTGCATCATCATGCTGCGGCTGCGGTTCTGCGCCGCCCAGCCCATCGTCGACATCGCCGTCACGTGTGCGGCGACCTCGGGGCCAATGCCGCCGCACTCGCCCACAGGGGGCCGGTCGACGGGCGTCACGGGGGTGTCGGTGGTCGGCGTGGTGTCCGCGGTCGGCGTCGCGTCGGTCGACGGCGCGTCGACCTTGGGCGCGTCGGTCGTCGGCGTCGCGTCGACGCTGGCATCGACAGCGGGCGTGCTCGTGTCGTCTGAACAGCCGACGAGCGACGCGAGCAGGGTGACAGAAGCAATTCCGATCCGATGGGCGGGGGCGATTCGCATAGAAGCGCGATCCTAGGTGCTCCGCCCGCATCATGGAAGACCCTGCCGCGAGGAAGTTGCGTCGCCCGACGCCGCAACGGATGTGCCCGAAGTTTGTGTACGGACGATGCAATTCCGAACGTTGTGCGGGCGCGCGAGGGAGTGAAATACGCCCCCAAACTTGGGCCGCGATTGCGATATGGTCGCGCTCGATCATGACAACACGACCTCGTCATGCCTCGCGTTTCGCGTCTGCGATGGCTGCGTGCGCGCTCCTCGCGCCCGGCCTCGCGCAGGCCCAGTACGTCGACCTCCCCGGCACGCAGCCCGGCGGCCTCGCGATGGCGACACCGCTCGACGACGCGCGCGCGTGCGGCGTAACGTGCCACTTCTCGCGCGACCCCTCGATGCCCACCGCGATGCCCTACGACGGGTGGACGGGCTCGATGATGGGCAACACCATGCGCGACCCGCTCTTTCTCGCCGCGCTCACCATCGCCGAGCAAGACGTTCCGGGCGTAGGCGACTACTGCCTCCGCTGCCACACGCCGCCGGGCTTCGTGGGCGGTCGCACGCGCACCACGCCGGCCGCGGCGCGCGGCGCCGACCTGCAGTCTGCCGACCGCGACGGCGTCACCTGCGACTCGTGCCACCGCATGGTTGCGACCACCAACCTCGGCAACGCGCAGTACGAGTTCTCTCCCACGGAGACGCGCTTCGGGCCCTACGCCAACATCGACAGCATTCGGCACCCCGGCGCGACGTCGGCCTGGCTCGCCGACTCGCGCATGTGCGCCACCTGCCACGAGATCACCAACCCCGGCCAGCCGCTGCGCCGCGCCGACGGCACCGACACGGGCCAGCGCTACCCCCTCGACACGACCTACAGCGAGTGGGTGCGCTCCGATTTCGCCGTGGCCGGTTCGCCCGAGGCCGCCACCTGTCAAGACTGCCACATGCCCCGCATCGGCATGCCCGGCTTCGTCTCGACGAACATGACCGCGAGGATGCGCCCCAACCCGCGCCGCCACGAGCTCGCGGGGTCCAACGCGTGGGCGCTGCGCGTGCTCGCGGCGATGCGCGACGACGTGACCTCGGGCGAGTTCTATGACCCCGACGCGGTGCCCTTCTACGAGAACGGCGCGCGCGCCGCCGAGGCCATGCTCCGCAGCGCGGTCACCCTCGAGGTGCGCGAGGCGCCGATGCGCGCCGACGCGGGCGCGCGCATCAACGTGGTGGCGCGCATCACCAACCGCTCGGGCCACCGCGTGCCCACGGGCTACACCGACGGCCGTCGCGTGTGGCTCGAGCTCGCGGTCGTCGACGCCAGCGGCCGCGAGACGGTGCTCTCGGGCGCGTACGACATGGCCCAGGCCCACCTCGATGAGACCGACACGCAGCTGCGCCTCTACGAGGCCGTGCCGGGCCGCGCGGGCGTTGGGCGCGAGGAGCACATCGCCCTCCACGACACCGTCGTGCGCGACACGCGCCTTCCGCCGAAGGGCTACCGCCCGCTGCCGGGCCACGAGCCCGTCGGCATCGACTACTCGGGCGGCGCTGGCGGCGCGCTGCGCCACTGGGACGACGCGCGCTACACCGTCACGCTCCCGGCCGGCCTGAGCGGCGCCGTGACGCTGCGCGTGCGCGCCCGCTACCAGGTGACCACGCGCGAGTACGTGGAGTTTCTCGCGCGCGAGAACCGCACCGACGACCGCGGCCGCGAGCTCCTGCGCCGCTACGAGGCCTCGGGCCGCGCGGCGCCCTACAACATGGCCGAAGCCACCGCGACGATCATGGTCGCAGGCGCGGCCGACGCGGGCGTGCCCGACGCGGGCGCTCCCGACGCGGGCCCGACCGACGGCGGCGCCGTGACCGACAGCGGTGCGCCCGCCGACGCCCTGATGGACGCCGGCCCCACGCCCGCCGACACGAGCGGCGGCTGCAACTGCACCACGCCCGCGCGCGCGCCGGGCTCCTTCGCGGGGATGCTCGTCGCCGCCCTGGCCG
>CAISKJ010001195.1 GCA_903885885.1 uncultured delta proteobacterium | reverse complement strand
CGCGGGTGGTGGCCCGAGGGGCCCGCGTGGTTCAACGCCTACGCCGGTCGCTACGCGCTCTATTACGCCATCGCGTGGACCACGGCGACGGGCGAAGACCTCGTCGCGTGGTCGCGCGAAAACGCGGCCGATCCCTTCAGCGCCGCCGTGCGCTACCAGGCCTACACGCTCCAGCCCGACCTCAAGTACCCCGTGTTCGGCGACGCGCTGGGCACCGCCCCCGCGGGGGCCGCGGGGCAGCGGGGCGTGCTCGACATGCTCGCGTGGGCCACGGGGTCGCCCGCGGCGCAATCCCTCGCCGACGAGGTGTCCGTGCGGCTCCCCGCGGGGCAAGACTATGGGGCCCGCGAGGCGTGGCACCAGGTGGTGTTCTACGAGCCCCTGAGGCCGTCGCGGCCCTCGCGCATCGACCTGCCGCTCGCCGCCCACCTGTCGCCCACGGCGGCCGACGTGGTGGTCATGCGCGGATCGTGGAACGACGAAGACGCCCTGCACCTCACGCTCTCGTGCGGCGACTGGTTCACCCCGCGGCAGCACCTCGAGGCGGGGAGCTTTCAGCTCTTTCGACGCACCGCCCTCGCCGTGCACACCGGCGTGTGGGACGGCTTCGAAACCAACCACTGGCTCAACTGGTACGCGCAGCGCTCCATTCACGCCAACACGCTCTCGATCGTGCGCCCCGGAGAGACCTTTCCCAACGCGCGGCGCCTCCCGTCGGTGAACGACGGCGGCCAGCGCGGGGTCACGTACACAGGCCCGGCGCGCGCCACGGTGTCGCTCTACCGGGCGAACCTCACCGAGGGCGCGCAGTACGACACGGGCTCCGTCGTGGCCTTCGAGAGCTCGCGCTTCCACGACTACGCGGCGTGCAACCTCACGCGCGCCTACAACTCCACCGCGGTCACCGCCGCGGGCGCGATGCCGAAGGTGCGCGAGGTCACGCGCCAGGTGGTGCTGCTGCGCCCCGAGCTCGTGGTGGTGTTCGACCGCGTCGAGGCCACCGACGCCACCTACGACCGACGCTTCGCGATGCACACGCTCGCGCGCCCCGTGCTCGACCGCGACGGGCGCTTCTCGTTCACCCGCGCTACGGGTCGGCTCATCGGGCGCACCCTGTTGCCCACCGGAGCCACCACGCGCGTGATCGACGGCTACCTCGTCGACGGCACCGCCGTGAACCCCCTCGTGCCCGACGAAGACAACGGCGGCCTGCGCGTCGAGGTGAGCGCGCCGCGGGGCCGCGAGCGCGAGTACTTCCTCCACGTCATCGACGCCACCGACCCCGACCACGACGCCATGCCGCCCGCCTCGCTCCTCGAAGACGACGACCGCGCCGGCGTGCGCATCGCCGACCCGTCGGGGCAGCGCTCGTACACGGTGATGTTCCGTCGCACGGGCGACCCCGGCGGCGAGGTGCGCGTGCAAGACGCGCAAGGCGCCACGCTCTACAACGGCGCGCTCGGCGCGGGCGGCACGTTCTACCCCGTGCTCCCCGACGCGGGCGTCGCGCGCCCCGACGACGCGGGAGTCGGCGACGCGGGCGTGTCCGACGCGGGCGGCGGGCTCGTGCCCGGCGGCGGCGGCTGCAGCTGTCACGCCGCGACGCCGTCGCGCGCGCCCGCGGGGTCAGCGGTCGCAACAGGCCTCGCCGTGGTGCTCACGATGCGGCGCAGGCGACGCGTATCTGCACGCAATGCGTCGTCGCGCATGGGGTGAAATTCCGTGGCGTCGCGCGCCCGGGTTGTATAGCTAGCGCGAGATGGTTGAGCGACGTGTGTTCGGCGGTGCGCTGCGATCGGCGCCAGGGTGACCCCGATGGTTGGCTCCCCGGAAGACGAGGCACGGTTGCAGGCCCTCGTCGCGGTGTTGTGTGAGACCGCGCCGGATCTCGTCGCGATGTTTCGGCGGTGCGCGCAGGGCGCGGTGCTGCACGCCGACGAGCGGGTCTTGATCGCCAACGACGCCGCGGCGGCCCTCTTCGGGGCGCGCACCGCCGACGAGATGCGCGCGCTGCGCGTCGAAGACCTCGTGCCGTCGGCGACGCGCGACGCGCACGCGTCGAAGCGCGTGGACTTCGCGCGGGCTCCCTCGCGGCGCCTCATGGGCATGGCGCGGCCCATGTGCGTGGTGGCGCGCGACGGGCGCGTGATCCCCGTCGAGATCGGGCTCGGGCCGACCACCCTCGCGGGCGAAGACGCCGTGATCGTCACGATGCGCGACCTCCGCGAGCGCATGCGCGCCGAGGAGGCCCTGCGGCAGGCCACGCGGCTCGACACGGTGGGGCGCCTCGCGGGCGGCGTTGCGCACGATTTCAACAACCTGCTCACGGTGATCATCGCGCTCGCCGAAGAGCTCGAAGGCAAGCTCCGCGAGGCCCCCGAGGCGCTCGGTCTGGTGCGCGAGATCGGCTACGCCGGGGGGCGCGCCGCCGACCTCACGCGGCAGCTCCTGGCCTTCGCGCGGCAGCAGCCCAACAACCCGCGCACCATCGATCTCAACGAGGTGGTGCGGAGCTTCGCGCGCCTCCTCGGGCGCACGCTCGGCGAGGGCGTCACCCTCCGCCTCGACCTCGCGCCGGGTGAGCTCAAGGTGACGCTCGACCCGGTGCACGTCGAGCAGGTGCTGCTCAACCTCGCGGTGAACGCGCGCGACGCGATGACCTCGGGCGGCGAGCTCACGGTGCGCACCGCCACGGTCGAGGGCGAAGCGGCCGACGCCGCGGTGGTGTGCCTCGACGTGGTCGACACCGGCTGCGGCATGAGCGACGAGGCCATTCAGCACGTGTTCGAGCCCTTCTTCACCACGAAGGCGCCGGGCGCGGGCACGGGCCTCGGCCTCGCGACGGTGTACGGCATCGTGAGGCAGGGCCACGGAGATATCTCGGTGACGTCGCGGCCCGGCGCGGGGACGACGTTTCACATCACCTTTCCCGCGAGCTACGCGCGCGTCGAGACGGGGTCGCTCCTGCCGCCCGCGCGGCACCTCGGCGACGAGACCGTGCTCGTCGTCGAAGACGACGCCACGGTGCGCCAGGTGATGGCGCGCATCCTCGACAGCGCGGGCTACGCGGTGCTCCTCGCGGCGAGCCTCGCCGAGGCCCTCGCCGTCACGCGCGACGTCGACGCGCTGCACCTCCTCGTCACCGACGTGGTGATGCCCGACAACGACGGCGTGCGCGTGGCCGAGGCGCTGCGGCGGCAGCGCCCGTCGCTCCCGGTGGTGTTCGTGTCGGGCTACGCGCAGAGCGTCGACGCGCTCTCGGCCCTCGGGCGCTTGATCGCCAAGCCCTTCACCACCGACACCTTTCTCAGCGCGGTGCGCGACGCCCTCGACGTGGGGTAGCGCGCTCAGGCCCGGCGCACCAGCGATGCGGGCGCGATCAAGGGCGCGTCGGGGGCCTCGGGCTGCACCGTCACGTGCGAGATGCCGAGCTCGCGCTCGATGCGCGCGGCGACCTCGCGCGCCACGGCCGCGCCGTGCGCGTCGGCGACGAGCACCACGTGAACGGTCACCACGGGAAAGCCCTCGGCCACGGTCCACGCGTGCAGGTCGTGGGCGCTCGCGACGCCCGGCGTGCCGCGCACCACGGCGTCGATGCGCGCGACGTCGACGCCCGCGGCGGCGCCCTCCATGAGCACGTCGACGGTCTCCGCGACGAGCCTCCACGCGCCCCACAGAATGAGCGCCGAGATGAGCATCGACATCGCGGGGTCGACGCGCGTCCACCCGCGGAACGTCACGGCCATGCCCGCGGCGATGGCGGCCACCGAGCCCGCGGCGTCGGCCATCACGTGCGCGAGCGCGGCGCGCGTGTTGGCGTTGTGGCCGTCGCGTCCGCGCGAGAGCACCCACGCCGAGGTGAGGTTCACCGCGAGGCCCAGCGTGGCCACCACGGTCATCGTGCCGCCCTCGATGGCGCGCGGGTGAACCCACCGGCCCACCGCCTCGACCATGATCCACAGGGAGCTCACGGCCAGCGCGACGCCGTTGACGAAGGCCGCGAGCGTCTCGGCGCGGCGGAACCCGTAGGTGCGCCGCGCGGTGCGCTGCTGCCGCGCGATGCGCTGCGCCACGAGGGCGAGGGCGAGGGCCCCCGCGTCGGTGAGCATGTGTACCGCGTCGGAGAGCAGGGCGAGGCTGTGCGTGAGAAAGCCGCCGATGACCTCCACCACCATGAAGCTCGCCGTGAGCCCGAGCGCGAGCGCGAGGCGGCTCGAAGGCGTCGCGCGCAGCTCCGCGGCGTGGTCGTGGTCGTGCCCGTGGTCGTGCCCGTGGTCGTGTCCCTCGTGCGCGTGCGGGGGCTCGTGCGCGGGCGGTGGCGCCGCGGGCGGTGGCTCCGCGTGCGCGTGGTCGTGCCCGTGGTCGTGCGCGTGGTCGTGCGAGTGGTCGTGGTCCATGGGTGCGGCGTCGCGGTGCGCAGAGGCGCGCGTGGCAGGAGGGTACTCCCGCGCGGGTCGAAACTGCGCACGTTGTCACGGCCCATACGCCAACGCCCTCACCCCGCGCGGCTACCCGAGAATTTCACCCTCGCGAGCCGTCGCGCGCTCCCGGTACGATTCCCTGCGTCCGTCGCGCTGGGTCAGCGTCTTCGGGATCGTGAGGCTCGCATCGCGCAGCCTCCGAGGAGAAGATCACCCCCTATGAGCGACACCGAACGCAACAGCGCCCTCCGCGAGGTCGTGCGCGACCACTACGCCCGCGTCGCGCGGCAGGGCTCGTCGTGCTGCGCGCCGTCGTGCTGCACCCCCGCCGACGACCTGCTCGTCGCCCCCACGCCCGACGCCTCGCGCGCCCTCGGCTACTCCGAAGAGGAACTCTCCGCCGTGCCCGAGGGCGCCAACCTCGGCCTCGGCTGCGGCAACCCGCAGGCGATCGCCGCGCTGCGCCCCGGCGAGACCGTGCTCGACCTCGGCAGCGGGGCGGGCTTCGACAGCTTTCTCGCCGCGCGCGCCGTGGGCCCCTCGGGCAAGGTCATCGGCGTCGACATGACGCCCGACATGCTCGACCGCGCCCGCCTCAACGCGACGAAGGT
>CAISKJ010001194.1 GCA_903885885.1 uncultured delta proteobacterium | reverse complement strand
TGCGCCGCCCGCGCCCAGCAGCGAGAACGAGACGCCGCTGGGCAGCGGCGCCCGCGCCGCTGCCGGCTCGCCGCCACCCGCCGCTGCGAGCCCGGGCGCGCTCCGCGATCCGCGCTCGCGTGGGCCGAGCACTTCTTTCGCCTCGCGCCCGCGGGCGACGGCACCCTGCTCACGCACGGCGAAGACTTCGGCGGCCTCTTCGGTCTTGCCATGCGGGGCCCGGCGTTCGAGCGCGTGACGCGCACCTATGAGGGCCTCAACCGCGCCCTCCGCGACCGCGCACTCTCCCTCTAGGGCCCTGCCTCGCGCGCCCAGCGCAGCGTGCGCCGAACGCCGTCGCGCTCGACCTCGATCACCACGTCGTCGCCGACGGCGCCCGCGAGCCTGCGCTCGGCCTCCGCGGGCGTGCTCACGGCCTCACCGCCGAGGCTCACCACGCGGTCGCCTGCGCGCAGCCCCGCGCGATCGGGGGCCGTACCCGGTGCGACTCCCCTCACCTCGACGGAGGGCGCTGCGCCGGGCACCGTGACCGCCTCGAAGGACACGGCGCGCATGGTGAGGGCGCGGCTCGCGCTGGCGGTGTCGCGGTCGAAGCGCACGCGCACGGCCCTCGCCACGGTGCCCCGCAGCACGCGCACCACCGTCGGAACCGAGCGCCCGAGCGTCGGGTGCCACGCCACCACGGCGATGTCTCCTTCGGGGAGGTTCGCCACGAGGAAGGCCCCGCGACGGTCGCTGCGCGCGGTGCCCGTGAGCGCCTCGGGGGGCGCGTCGAGGCGCGCGATCACGGCGCCCGCGACGGGCTCTCCGTGCGCGTCGACGACGTCGCCCTCGGCGCTTCCGCCCGCGGCGAGCTCGACGCGGTCGAGGCGCACGTGACCGACCGCGGGGAGCGTCACCGCGCGCTCGGCGCGCATGCATCCGGGGGCGTCGACGACGAGCACCGTGCGGCCCGCGCAGAGGCGCTCGATGCGCGCGGTCTCTCGCTCGGCCACCGTGCTGCGCGCGGGGCCGCAGGGGGTGCGGAGCTCGACGCGGGCGGGGCCCGTCATGCAGCCGTCGCTGCGGAGCTCGAGCTCGAGCGACGCGCCCGCGCTCAACTCGACGCGCAGGGGGCGTGACACGTCGTCGACGCGCAGCCCGCGGGGCGCGTACTCGGGGTGACGCACCTCGAGGTTGAGGCCGCGGGCGCCGCCCATCACGGTGTCGAAGGTTCCGTCGGCGTGGGTGATGGTGATGGCCGAGCCGAGGGCCGTGCGATCGAGCGACGTGAGCGACACCGACGCGCCCGCCACGGGGAAGCCGCGCGTGTCGGTGACGCGCCCCTCGATGTGACGGAGCGAGCCGGGCACCGTGAGGGTGACGAGCACCACGGCGTCGTCGAGCACGTCGACCTCGGCGCGCGCCGCGACGCGAGCGCCCGCGAGCGCGACGAGGGCCACGTGGCCGCGCACCGAGGGGACACGAAACGTCCCGTCTTCGAGGGTAAAAACGCGCCGCGGTATGGGATCGGTGGAGCTTCGTATCTCGACCTGCGTGTTGCGCAAGGGGAAGCCGCGCTCGGAGACGACGCGCCCGTCGAGGGTGCCTCCGCGGTGCAGCGTGACGGTGAGCTCGGCGCGCTCGCCCGCGCGCACGAGGCGACCCTCGCTGTCGCCGCGCACGTAGGCCGGGTGGTTGGCGGTGACCACCACCACGCCGGGCGGAACCTCCTCGATGCGAAAGGTGCCGTCGGCCCCGGTGGTGAAGCCCGGCGCCGCACGGTCTACGGTGACGCCCGCGGGAACGGGCGCGAGCGGGATGAGCGGCACACGACCGGGCATCACGCCGAGCTCTCCCGCGGGGACGAGGGCCCGCGGACCGCGCGCCTGCGCGCCGAAGAGCGCCTCGCGGAAGGCCACCGTGGCGCCCGAGAGCCACGTGACGGCGCCGTCGTGGTCGCGCACCGAGAGCTCGACCTGCGTGTTGGCCACGGGGTCGCCGTGCCCGTCGATCACCCTCCCCTCGATGACGGCCGCGCGGTCGAGGGCCAGCGTGGCGAGGCCGCGCACGGGGTCGACCGCGACGCCCGTACGCGGCGCGTAGCCCGGCGCGCGCACCGACACCTGATGCAACCGACGCAAGAGCCCCGGCACGCGGAAGTGTCCCCGCGCGTCGGCGTAGAGGGCGCGCGGCGCCGACGAGAGCGCGTCTTCGGCCACCACCACGCGGGCGTTGGCGACGGGGGCGCGCGTCTCGGCGTCGACGACGGCGCCCTCCATCGCGGCGCCCGCGCCGAGGGCGAGCGTGACCTCGCGGTGATCGCCGGGCTCGAGCACCAGCGGCGCGAGGGGCTCGGCCACGTCGTCGTCGCGGCTCGCGCGGAGCTCGTAGACGCCCGACGGGAGCCCCGCGATGAGAAAGCGCCCGTCGTCGTACCCACTCATGGCGCGACGCAGGTACTCCCGAATCCTGACCCGACGGATCGCGCGCGCCCTGAACCGTCACCGCCTGCGCGCAGAGGAGCGCACCTTCGACGGCGACCGCGACGGGGGCGTCGCTTCACGCGTGCTGGTGTGCTCGCGCGGCGGCGTGAGCGACGCGTGCCCGGCGGCGAGGCGCTGACGGAGGTGCGCGTCGATCGCGTCGGCCACGCAGCGCAGGCGGGCGACGCCGCGCAGGTCGCGGTGATACACGAGCCACACCTCGCGGGCCGGGATCTCACCGAGCGGTCGCACGCACACGAGCTCGGGCGCGTTGAGGGCGAGCGAGCCCGAGAGC
>CAISKJ010001193.1 GCA_903885885.1 uncultured delta proteobacterium | reverse complement strand
GGACCGTCGGTCGACACCGGCACGTCGGGCAGTACCGGCGCATCCATCGTCACGGGCGCGTCTTGCGCGACGGGCACGTCGGCGGTGGTCGAGGCGTCGCCGAAGTCGCCGCCTCCGTTGCCGCTCCGCGCGGAGCACGCAAACGTGAGGCAGACGAGCAGCGAGAGAGGCAGTGCACGCGGCGTCATGCGCCTCTCCTACAACACCTCGCGCGCCCGCGGAACCTCCGAGCACCCGCACAGCTCACCCCCTCTCCCGCGCCCTCGCGGGAGAGGGCGAAGGGGTGAGGGCATGCAGCACGCTGAGGCACCCTCTCCCGCGATCCTCGCGGGAGAGGGACGGGGTGAGGGCGCGCCGCCCGCTACTGCGCCGCGCGCCCGTCGCCGACGTCGGCCATCTCCGCGGCGAAGCGCAGCAGCCCCTCGCCCCACCCGCCGAGAATGTACGTGCGCTCGTAGAACTCGGGCACCAGCGTGTCCTGGTAGCCCGCCACCTGCACCATGAACACGTTCACCTTCGGGTTCACGCGCGCGCGGTACGCGGCCACGAGCATGGGCACGTCGATGTAGCTCGTGCGGCCCCACGCGAACTCGGCGTACGCCTTCGGGTCGGTGCCATAGAGGCCGCCGTGGCCCGCCTGCATGTCCGAGAACACGAACACCGTGTCCCAGTGCTGGCGCTCGCGAATGGCGCGCTCCCAGAAGAGCCACACGCCGTTCTCCGTGCCCTGGCCCACGGCCTGACCGAGGCGCTCCACCTCCTCGAGCTGCTGCATCACCGACGCGCCCTTGCGCACCACGATGTCGGTAAGACGGTCACCAAACACACTAACGTGACCATCGTCACAGCACTGCGCGGCGAGCACGCCCGTGAGGTTCGCGATCGTCGCGACGGCCATCGAGCCCATCGACGACGTGGTGGCGCCGCGCGCCGAGCCGCTGTTGTCACACAGCGACATCACGCGCCCGCGCAGCCGCGGCAGGTTGCCGAGCGAGAGCGCCAGGCACTGCTCGATCGCGTCGAGCGCGGCGCCCGAGGCCTTCGCGCCCGCCTTCACGGCGCGGTACGCCGAGAAGTAACGAAACGGGAGCTGCTGGCCCTTGCGCGCGCCGCTCACGAGGCGATCGGTCCACTGCGACGCGTCGACCTCGGCGCCGAGCAGGTTGCGGAGGTTACGCAGCAGCGCCATGTGGCCCATCTTGGGCAGGGCGACGCGCCACGCCTCGGCGTTCGAGCCCTTCTCCGAGACGATGGCCTCCCAGGTCTCGTCGGCCACGGTGAGCTCGCCCTTCGCGAGGGCGTCGACGTGCGGCGACTTCGCGTGAACGAGGTTCACCACGTCGACGGTCTTCACGGCGCGGCGCTCCATGCGGTACTTCGCGAGCTCGTAGGCGCCGAAGCCCTTCAGCGCGTCGGCCCACGCGCGCTTGAGCGCGTTGGGCACGGGCTTGCCGAAGCGCCACAGCTGGTACGCGAGGCCCACCGCGGGCTCGTCGGCGCGGCGCACGATCGCGGGCGCATAGCGCCGCACGAGGCCCGTGCCGCGCACCTTCGGGTGGTTCGCGGCGCGCACGAGAATCACCTGCGGCGTGGTGCGCACGTGCTCCTCGGCGCGCAGCCACACGGCGAGCTGCAGCGTGGCCTCGGGGTCGTGCGCGAGCGCGGCGTCGATGGCCGACTCCATGAGCTCCGACGGGTTCGCGTCGCGCCACTCGACGGGGTCGATCGCGCGCAGCGTGTCGCGCAGGTGCGCGCGCTGCGCCGCGGTGAGGGTCGCCGCGCGGGCGCGCGCGGGCTTCGGGTCGCCCTTGTCGGCGTGGTAGTACATCGGCTCGCCGAAGAAGCACGAGGCCGCGGCGATGCGCAGGCGCACGAGGGGCGAGCGCACGTCGTACGAGGGGCCGCCCATCCAGTTGAGGTGCGCGCCGTCGGGGCGCACGCGGGCGACGGGAGCGTTCTTCGATGCAGACTTCGTGGCGTTGAAGCGGGCCATGACACACCTCCGCGAGAGACCTCTCGCGACGAGACACCGCGGCCCCTGCACACGCGCAGAGGCCGGGAAACATAGGGGTGCGCGAGGCGCGAGAACGATGATCGACGGGGGTTGTTCGTGGAATGAAGTAACCGTCGATCTCACTGCGCGCTTCGCGTACCGGTGCCAGAGACGGGATTCGGACCCGCGACCGCGTCCTTAGGAGGGAAGTAACCGGCGTACTCACTGCTCTCGCCGGGGCGAGAGAGAACATCGTGGCCGGTGTGATTCGCGCTCTACCGCTGAGCTACTCTGGCGTCGCCGTCCGCGCATCGCGTCCGACGCAGACCCCTGTTGCGCGGCGCGTGCCAGGGCCCGCTCGACCCTCGCAAACCCCGCATTCACCGCGAAATCGACGCATCTCCGTGGCACCGCGCGTCCCCACGCACGATCCTCTGCGATCGAGTCCGATAAATTTGTATAACCCTCGGTCTGTGCCCGCGTCGCGTTAGTCTCCGCGCAATGCGCGCACTCGCACCGCTCCTCCTCGCGCTCGGCTGCACCACGGCGGCCCCGAGCGTCCCCGACGCCTCCCGCGACGCCACGCCCGCCGACGCCGCGCCCGCCGACGCGGCCGACGCATCGCCCGCCGACGCCACCGACGCCGCGCCCCTCGACGCAGCGGCGCCCGTCGACGCGCCCGCGTGCGACTACGACGGCGGCGCCGACGACACGCCCGACCCCACGCCCCACACGCCGCGCTGGGCCTTCGAGCCCTGGATCTCGAAGGACATCTCCACCACCGACGACACCTACGCCTTCGTCGACGGCTTTCGCTCGCGCGGCATCCCCGTCGGCGCCGTGGTGCTCGATAGCCCGTGGGAGACGCACTACAACACCTTCGTCCCCAACCCGTCGCGCTACCCCCGCTTCGACACCCTCGTGCGCGACATGCACGCGCGCGACGTCCGCGTGGTGCTGTGGATCACCGCGCTCGTCAACAGCTACAGCTTCGACGTCGAGGTCGGCGGCGACAGCTACGAGGGCGCGTCGCCCAACTTCGCGCAGGGCGTCGCGTGCGACTTCTTCATCAACGACGGCGCCACGTGGCCCTGGTGGAAGGGCCGCGGCGCCTCCGTCGACTTCTTCAACCCGCGCGCCGCCGCGTGGTGGCACCGCCAGCAAGACCCCGTGCTCGCCGCGGGCATCGACGGGTGGAAGCTCGACTTCGGCGACAGCTACGTCACCGCCGACCCCGTCTCCACCGCGGCCGGCGACGTACCCCACCAGCGCTACTCGGAGGCCTACTACCGCGACTTTCACGCGTACGGCCGGCAGCGCCGCGGCGCCGACTTTCTCACCATGGTGCGCGCCTGGGACGCGTCGTACCAGTACGCGGGCCGCTTCTTCGCGCGCCGCGAGCACGCGCCCGTCGCATGGATGGGCGACAACCGCCGCGACCGCGTCGGCATGATCGACGCGCTCGATCACATGTTCCGCTCCGCCGCGGCCAACTACCCCGTGGTGGGCTCGG
>CAISKJ010001192.1 GCA_903885885.1 uncultured delta proteobacterium | reverse complement strand
CTGACGTCAGTACGCCGGTATACCGACGTCAGTATGCGGGCGCACCGACACGCCGCGCGACGCGGTGCGCGCGCCCTCGTCGAGGCGCTTGAGTGCGGCGACGCTCGCATGGCACGATGGTACTACGTCGCATCGCGGCGAGAAGGAAGGCGATTGATGGGATACGGCGGGTATAGCCACGAGGCACACCAGGCGATCACGCAGGCGCGTGCGGGAATGACCGCGTCGCAGGTGTTCAAACAGAGCGGGGTGCACCCGAAGATGAACCCCCGCGGCGTGAGGGTGCGCGAGTGCCGTGACAGCGCGGAGCACCCCGAGTCGCTCGCCATCTGCTTCGCGCTCGACACCAGCGGGTCGATGGGAGAGATCCCCGACCTCCTCGCGCGCCGCGAGCTGCCCAACTTCATGAAGACGCTGATGGACAGCGGCGTGGCGCACCCGCAGGTGCTCTTCATGGCCTTCGTCGACGCATCGTGTGACCAGACGCCGCTGCAGGTCGGGCAGTTCGAGTCGACCGCGGAGCTCATGGACAAGTGGCTCACCCTCACGACCCTCGCGGGCAACGGCGGCCACGCCTACAGCGGCCCGCTGAGGGGCGGCGAGAGCTACGAGCTCGCACTCTTCTTCGCTGCGAGGCACACGTCTGTCGACGGGTGGGAGAAGCGCCAGCGCAAGGGCTACTTCTTCATGACGGGCGACGAAACCGCCTTTCCGGCCGTGCCCCGCGAGGCCGCTCAGAACGTGCTCGGGTACGACATTCAAGCCGACATTCCCATCGCCGATGTGATGACCGACGTGCGTCGCACGTGGAACCCCTTCTTTCTCATCCCCGATCACAGCCGTCGCGGCGTCGAAGCCTACTGGCGCGGCATCTTCGGCGACGACGTGATCTGCATGGAGACCCCCGCCGACACGTGCACGGTCTCCGCCTCGCTCATCGCGCTGAGCGAGGGGCTCCTCGCCGACCTCGGAGCGGTCGAAGGCTCCCTGCGCGCGAGCGGAAGCGCCCCCGAGCGCATCGCCTCGACCCTGCGGGCCATCGAGCCCTGGTACACCGCGCGCGCAAAGCGCTGAGCAGCACACCGCAGGCTGTTGGCGTTACTCGACGAGGTAGACACGCTGGGGCAGCACTCCCTGCGCGGCGCACCGGGCCTTCAGGGCTTCGAAGAGCGCGATGTTGTAGGCGCCGTACCGCCGCGCGTGCGGATCGATCTGCAGGCCGCACTCCTCGCGCAGTTCGCGCGCTGCGCGCGTTGCGCAACGCCGCGTCTCGATCAAGCGACTGGTCGCCGTCGCGGGCGCGCGCCCTCGCGTGCGCCTTCGATCAAGGCCTCACGGTGACGCCCGGGAACCCGTCGGCGTACACGTGCAGGCACACGATCTCGAGAGACGCCTCGAACACGACGACGCCCGCGGCGTCGGTCTCGAGTTCGACGCATCGCAGCGGCGCCGTCATCGCCGCGGTGCGGGGCTCCAGCATCACGCGCAGACGCGCTGATGCGAGCGGCCCCAGCGGACGGCGCTGAGAGGCCGGACGCGCCAGCGGAACCACCGGAGTCGTACCGTCGAAGGTGGCGCGACAGCCATCGGGCTCGACGCTCCAGGCGCCGCTCCGCGTCAGCAGCGGGTAGGCGGAGAAGGAGAAGGTCCCATCGGGGTGAAGCACGTACGTCTCGCTCCATCCGATCGCACCGCCGGGCCCGGGCGTCGAGCCATGGATCGACCACGATCCCACCCAGGCGCCGCCCGGAGCGGCTTCGATCCAGTCGATCGCAAGCGCCCGGTCTGCATCGAGGCCTCCCGGGGCGACCTGCGCGGCGAGCGTCACGCGCGAGCCGTCGCGCCTCGCCGACACGGCCAGCATGGGCCACGGCGCAAGGGGCTCGCGCAACAGCACGCGGCCGCCCAACCGAATCGCCTCGAACGCACCGAGCGGCGGCAACGGCGGCGAGGGGGGCGCGACCCCGAGCGGCGGCGCTCCCGTTAGAAGCGGCGGTACCACGCACACTCGCTCGGCAAAGGCCGACGGGGGACCCTGGATTGGTTCGAGCGAAGGAAACGGCAGTGGACCCGGCGGGGGCAATGACATGGGAACCGGTCTCTACTACGCGCAGCGCAGCGCAGCGGCGTCGATGGGGCGGAGACGACTCCCAATCACGCCCAAGCCGTCACGCACGATGGCGCCGCGCGTCGCTGGGGTCGCGCTCAGCTCCGACCACCGACGGAGGGCGCGCAGCTCTGGGCGCGTGTGCTGACGTCAGTACGCCGGTATACCGACGTCAGTATGCGGGCGCACCGACACGCCGCGCGACGCGGTGCGCGGGGCCGCGCGGGCGGCGGCGCGCTACGCCGAGAAGGCGCGCACGCTCGGCGTCCGGCGCGCGCGGGCGCCGTGCGCGTTGGTGAAGCCAGCGGAGGCCGATGAGATCGCGCGCCCCCTGTGGCATGCTCGACGGCGATGACAGAGCAAGCGATCGAGGCGCGCGAGGTCAGCTACGCCGAGTACCTCGCGATGGAGGAGCGCTCGGAGACCAAGCACGAGTGGGTCGACGGCGTCGTGTACGCGATGTCGGGCGGCACGCTCGCCCACAACCAGCTCAGCGCGCAGATGATCGTCGAACTGTCGCGCCTCATCGGCGACCGGCCGTGCCGCGTGTTCACGTCGGACCAGCGCACGCGGCCTCGCACGGTGCGCCTCGCGGCCTACCCCGACGTGACGGTGGTGTGCGGTGAGCCCCTCGTGCACGAAGAGGATCGCAACGCGGTGGTCAACCCGCTGGTGCTCGTCGAGGTGCTCTCCGACAGCACCGAGTCGTGGGATCGCGCGGGTAAGTTTCGTCGCTATCGCAAGCTCGAATCGCTCAAGCACTACGTGCTGGTGTCGCAGCACGAGCGCTGCATCGAGGTGTACTCGCGCGACGCCGAAGGCGGATGGGTGCTCCGCGAAGGAGCCGACGGCGAGTCGGTGGCGCTCGAGGCGCTCGGGGGCGCGCTGGAGGTCGATCGCGTGTACCGCAACGTCACGCTCACCCCCAGCGCGCGCGCCTCGGAGTAGCGCAGCGGCGGGTCGTCCTGGCGGGCGCCGTCGGGGCGGCGCGGGTAGACGACGGCTGTTCGACGAACGGGTTTGCCGTCGTGGTGGTGAGCGCCTTCGCCCGCGCTCGCGGCAACGGCAAGCCCGGGCCTCGGACGCGGTACGTCCACCGCCGGGGCATTGTTCGCGCACCCGCGATCGACGATCCTCCCTGCCGGTCGCGCCGCGTACCCGCTCGACCTGTACGCACGCGCAATGGCCCGAGCGCGTCACTGAGCGCTGCCACCTCGCCTGCACCGTGCATCGCCCCGCGGCGCGAAGGCGTTGCCCGTACGCCCGGGGGATTGCCGTACGGGAGGCCCACGAAGGCGTCCGGGGGCGCCCCGGTGCGGCCTTCGCCCCACGCGATCGTGCGACCGGGCGAGGGCGGCGCGCGTCGCAGGAGTCGCGTTCAGCCCCGACCGCCGACGGAGGGCGCGTCGTCGGGCACGAACACGTCGACGACGAGAATCGCGCCCGCGCGGATCTCCCACTGCACCTCGAGGTCGACCACCGAGAAGCCCCAGCGGGTGCCCTCGGCGGCGGGAGACTTCAGCGGCATGCGGCGCTGTTGAAACGCCGGCCGCGGGTCGAGCGAGAGCAGGCCCCGAATGAGCGCGCGCAGCTCCGGGCGCGTGGCCTCGAAGGCGCGCACGAGCCGCGAAGCCTTGCGCGAGAAGCGCACCGGCGCGCGGGGGACGGGCTCCTTCGCCCACCCCGTGGTCGCGCCCCGCACGGCGTCGGCGTAGGGCAGGTAGGGCTTCACGTCGAGCACGGGGGAGCCGTCGAGCAGGTCGACCCCGCGCACCTCGAGGCGTGGGCCCTCGGGGTGATCGAGCTCGGCGCGCAGCAGCTCCACCACCGAGATGCCGATGGGGTTGGGGCGGTGCGGCGAGCGGCTGGCGAGCGAGCCGACCTTCTCCGCGCCCCCCAGCCGCGGCGCGCGCACCGTGGGCCGCCAGTCGCTCGCGCCCGTGGCGTGGAACACGTACACCAGCCAGAGGTGCGAGAAGCCCTCGATCCCCTTCAGCGCGGCGCGCAGCGCGGCGTCGCGGCGGAGGTGCACGGTGCCGCGGGCCGCCGGGCACAACCCGGGCTGCCGGGGGATGCTGTACTTCTCTCGAAAGACCGTGCGCGCGACGCCGATGGGGTTGAAGGTCCAAGAGGAGGGCTCGGGCTCGCGGGCATCGGTCACGCGGCGCAGGGTACACCCGTCGCGACGCGCGCAGGCGCCGTGCGCGGGTGTATGTCGCGGCCGCGGATGAGCACCTCCCACGACGACACGACGCAGACGACACCGAAGCGCCCGAGCGCGGGGCTCCAGCTCCGCGTGGTGACCACCAGCGGCCCGCAGATGCTCGCGCTCCCCGCGCGCGGCGCGGTCACCCTCGGGCGCTCGGAGGAGGCCGACCTCCGCATCGACGACCGCTCGGTGTCGCGCCACCACGCGACGCTCCACCTCGGCGAGACGGGCGCGGGCAAAGAGGTGTTCGCCGAGCGATTGCACCGTCGCTCGCCGCGGCGCGATCACCCGTACGTGAAGGTCAACTGCGCGGCCCTCACCGAGACGCTCTTCGAGAGCGAGCTCTTCGGCTACGAGAAGGGCGCCTTCTCGGGCGCCGCGACGGCCAAGCCCGGGCTCATCGAGACGGCCGAAGGGGGGACGCTCTTCCTCGACGAGGTGGGCGAGCTCACGCCCGCGCTGCAAGCGAAGCTCTTGCGCGTGCTCGAAGACGCGCAGGTGCGCCGCGTGGGCGGGCTCAAATCGCGCCCGGTGAACGTGCGCATCGTGGCGGCCACCAACCGCGACCTCGAGGCCGAGGCCGCCGCCGGGCGCTACCGCAGCGACCTCTACTTTCGCCTCAACGGCTTCGCGCTCACCATTCCGCCGCTGCGCGAGCGCGTGCGCGAGATCGCGCCCCTCGCGCGCCACTTCGCCGCCGTGTCGGCCGCGCAGTCGGGCCGCCCGACGCCCACCATCAGCCCCGAGGCCATGCGCGCGCTCGAGGCCTACCGCTGGCCCGGCAACATCCGCGAGCTGCGCAACGTGATCGCGCGCGCCGCGCTCCTGTCGAGCGGCACCATCACCACCGAGCACCTGCCCCTCGACAAGATGCGCCCCGTCGCGCCTGCGCACGAGCCCGCGGCCCTGCCCGACGACCTGCGCGACGCGCTGAGCGTGGTGGAGCGGCAGCGCATCATCGACGCGCTCGACCGCTGCGCAGGCAACCAGACGCGCGCCGCCGCGCAGCTCGGCATCTCGCGCCGCGCGCTCGTGTCGAAGCTCGAGCAGTACGCCCTCCCGCGCCCCCGCAAGAACCGCGAGGAGTAGACCGAACATCCGCGCGTTGGGCCGTCGCTCGACACGCCGCGCGGGCTGTGCGAAACAGCGGGCTCACGCGGTAGCACCGCACCCGTATGGAGCTCACCCCCAAGGCCGCCGTCACCGAGTTTCGCGAGCGCATCCGCTGGATGTCGATCTTCGTCGGGCTCGGCATCGCCACGCTGATCGTGCGGCTCTTCGTGGTGCAGATCGTCGAGAGCGCGCGCTGGTCGCGCATGGCCGAAGACAACGTGCTGCGGCGCATCGACCTGCCCACCACGCGCGGCATCATCCGCGACGCGCGGGGCCGCGTGATCGCCACCAACCGCCCGAGCTACAACGTCTACGTCATCCCCGGTGTGTTTCGCACCGAGAACTTTCCGCGCTTCGCCGAGTACCTCGGCCTCGGGCGCGACGAGCGCGACCGCCTCGAGAATCGCATCCGCGGCGCCGAGGGGCCGCGAAGGTTTCACCAGGTGCTCGCGCGCGCCGACATCGGCCGCGAGGCGCTCGCCCTCATCGAGACGCACCGCGCCGATCTGCCCGGCGTGCAGGTGCTCGGCGTGCCCGTGCGGCAGTACCCCTTCGGCGAGCTCGCGTCGCACACCATCGGCTTTCTCAACGAGGTGAACGCCGACGACCTCACCGAGTATCAAGACCGTGATTACAGGCCCGGCGAGCGCATCGGCCGCTCGGGCCTCGAGCGCGCGTGGGAGAGCATTCTGCGCGGTCGCCGCGGCTGGCTGCGCCTCGAACACGACGTGCGCGGCATGATGCTCTCGGCCCGCGAGCCGACGGCCAACGCGGCGCCCGATCGGCACCTCGAGCCCGTGCCCGGCCGCGACCTGGTGCTCTCCCTCGACATGGAGCTCATGCGCTCCATCGACCGCGCGTTTCGCGGTCACCCGTCGGGCGCGGCGGCCGTCGTCGACGTGCGCACGGGCCGCGTGATGGCCCTCTACTCGCGCCCCTCCATCGATCCCAACCTGCTCACCACGGGCATCCCCGCGGCGCTGGCGCGCGAGATCGACGAGAACCCGTACCACCCGCGCATCGATAAAACGATCTACGAGAGCTACTACCCGGGCTCGACCTTCAAGCCCTTCGCGGCGCTGTCGGGCCTCGAGGCCCAGGTGATCGACGAGCGCACGCAGGTGAGCTGCAACGGCCGCCACGAGATCGGCCGCCGCGTGTTTCGCTGCCAGCACAACCACGGCATCGTGAACCTGCGGCGCGCCCTCGTAGAGAGCTGCAACATCTATTTTTATACCCTCGCCGAGACCATCTCGATGGATCTCATCGCGCGCATGGCCAACGAGTTTGGGCTCGGGCATCGCACCGGCGTGGGCATCAATCAAGAGACGCCGGGCTTCATCCCCACGCGCGCCTGGTACGTTCAAAACTTCGGCCAGTTTCGCACGGGCTTCTCGCTCAACATGGCCATCGGGCAGGGCAACACGCGCACCACCGTGCTCCAGATGGCCATGGCCTACGCCGCCCTCGCCAACGGCGGGACGCTCTACGTCCCCCAGATCGTCGAGCGCGTCGAGGGCCCCGACGGCGACGTGATCCAGACCTTTTCGCCCACCGTGCGAAGGCACGTCGACGTGAGCCCGGCGAACCTCCAGCGCGTCACCATGGCGCTCGCCGGCGTGGTCGCCGACGCGGCGGGCACGGCCCACAACGCGGTGCTCTCCGAGGTGACCATCGCGGGCAAGACGGGCACCGCGCAGGTGTCACACGCCTCGCTCCCGCACGGCGACCCGCGGCGCAACTGGTACGAGAACCGCGACCACGCCTGGTTCGCGGGCTTCGCCCCCGCCGACAACCCCGAGATCGCCTTCGTGGTGCTCGTCGAGCACGGCGGCTCGGGCGGTCACGAGGCCGCCCCGGTGGTCTCTCAGGTCGTGCGCGACTGGTTCACGCGCATCCGACCGGGCATCGCGCTCCCCACCGTGACCGCGGCGCAGGCGCGCGAGGCCGCGCGGCGGCAGCACTGAAGAGGCACCGATGGCACGCTCGCTCCAATACCGCCTCCGCGATCAGTTCGACTGGCCGCTGTTTCTCATCGTGTCGATGGTGGCCACCGTCGGCGTGGTGAACCTGTACTCGGCCACGAGCGCCCACGTGGGCGCGCGCAGCGAGCTGTACATTCAGCAGATCTACTGGCTGGCCCTCGGCGCGGCCACGGCGGTCATCGTCGCGTCGATCGATTACAAGGTCTACGAGCGCTACGCCTACGCCGCGTACACGGCCTCCATCGCGTCGCTGGTGCTGGTGTTTCTTCTCGGCACCAGCATTCGCGGCACGCACCGGTGGATCAAGCTCGGGAGCTTTCTGTTTCAACCGAGCGAGTTCGTAAAGCTCAGCCTCATGCTCGCCGTCGCGCGGTACATCCACCGCGACAACCGCAGCGAGAAATGGACGCTGCGCGACCTCATCCTCCCGGGCGCGCTCATCGGGCTCCCGCTGGGGCTCATCATGGCGCAGCCCGACCTGGGCACCGCGCTCATCGTGGGGCTCGTGTCGGTGAGCGTGCTGTCGCTCGTGCGCATCGACCGCCGCACGCTGCTCTCCATCTTCGGCGGCGGCGGCCTCGGCGCGTGGCTCCTCTGGAGCTTCGGCATGAAGGCCTACCAGAAGGAGAGACTCACGTCCTTTCTCGGCGACAACCGCGACGTGCAGGGCAGCGGCTGGCAGGCGCACCAGAGCATCGTGGCCGTGGGCTCGGGCAAGCTCACGGGCCAGGGCTTCATGCGCGGCACGCAGAACCAGCACCACTTTCTGCCCGACACGCACACCGACTTCCCCTTTCCGGTGTGGGCGCAGGAGCAGGGTTTTGTGGGCGCGGCGCTCGTGGTGCTGGCCTTCGGGTTCCTCGTCATGTGGGGGCTGCGCATCGCCTCCACGGCGCGCGACCGCTTCGGCACGGCCATCGCGGTGGGCGTCTCGGCGCTCTTCTTCTGGCACGTGATCTTCAACGTGGGCATGGTCACGCGCTCGCTGCCGGTGGTGGGCGTCACGCTGCCGTTCTTCTCCTACGGCGGCTCGAGCGTGCTCACGATTCTCATCGGCGTCGGCCTCTTGATGAACGTGTCGATGCGCCGTCAGGCGTGGTGATCGCGGGTCGTCTCAGCGCCCCGGGCGCGTAGCCCTGCGGCGCTTCACGAGCTCCGTCGCGCGCACCATGTGGCCGCGCCAGGGGCCGTAGCTCCGCCCCTGCGCTTCCATTCTGCGCAGCATGGCGTCGAGGTCGGGGCCGACGGGCGCGGGCTCGCGATCGCGCAGGGGCGTGCCGGGCAGCGGCATGAAGGCGTGGCTGTGAATGCGCGCGCCCTTCGCCACGAGCAGCTCGGCGAGCTTCACCGTCGCGCGCTGGTCGTCTTCGGTCTCGCCGGGGAGGCCGTAGAGAAGATCGACGTCGGGGCGCAGGCCCGCGGCCACGCAGTGCTCCACGGCGCGGATCACGTCGCCCACCG
>CAISKJ010001191.1 GCA_903885885.1 uncultured delta proteobacterium | reverse complement strand
GTCTTGCATCGCGTGGCTCCTCCCGTTGCGTCGCAGAGGCGCGAACGCGCACTCTCGGCGAGAATTTTCAGCAGGACGCGCACGCCGCCGCAGAGACAGTCTCTGCCAGGCACTCGCGGGCCACGACGGTGACGGCCTCGAGGCCCGCGGTCACACCGGGCAACCACGCGTCGAAATGTTCGAGCGCGCGCGCCGCCATGAGCTCGTACTTGTCGCGCTTGGCGGGGCGCTTCTTGGTGCCCGGCGGGAGCTCCCACGGGGCCACGTGCGCCCAGGTGATGTTGCTCGGTTGAAAGTCGTCGCGCGGGGTCTGCAGGTGCCCCAGCAGACCGCCCAGCGCGGTGGTCGGCGGCGGCGGCGTCACGGCCTCGCCGCGGAGCCGCTGGGCGAGCATGAGGGCGCACGCGAAGCCGCACGCGGCGCTCTCGACGTAGCCCTCGACGCCCGTCACCTGGCCCGCGAGATACACCCCCGGCAGCGCGCGCAGCTCGAGCTCCGGCGTGAGCATCTTGGGGCTGTCGACGAAGGTGTTTCGATGCACCGAGCCGAAGCGCATGATCTCGGCCGTCTCGAGCCCGGGGATCATGCGAAACACCACCCCCTGCGCGGGGTACGTCATGCGCGTCTGAAAGCCCACGAGGTTGTAGGCCGTGGCGGCGTGGTCCTCTTGCCGGAGCTGCACCACGGCGTAGGGCGTGCGACCCGTGGTGGGATCGACGAGGCCGACGGGCTTCATGGGGCCGTGCGCGAGCGTCTCGAGGCCGCGCTCGGCCATCACCCTCGACGGGCAGGCAGCCCTCGAAGTAGCGCGCCTTCTCGAACTCCCGCGGCTTCACCTTCTCGGCCTCGACCATGGCCTTCACGAAGGCGTAGTACTCCTCCTGCGTCATGGGGCAGTTGATGTAGGCGTCGTCGCCGCCCTTGTCGTAGCGCGACGCGCGAAACACCTTGCTCATGTCGATCGAGTCGGTGGCCACGATGGGCGCGATGGCGTCGTAGTACGCGAGGTGCTCGGCCCCCACGATGCGCGCGAGGTCGAGCGCGAGCGCGTCGCCCGTGAGCGGCCCCGTGGCGATGATCACCGGCCGCGCCTCGGGAATCGCCTCGACCTCCATCGCAATGCGCTTGATGCGCGGGTGCGTGTCGATCGCGTGCGTCACGGTGGCGCTGAAGCGGTCGCGGTCGACGGCGAGCGCCCCCCCGGCGGGCACCTTCGTGAGCTCGGCGGCCGTGAGAATGAGCGAGCCTCCGCGCCGGAGCTCCTCTTTCAAGAGCCCGACGGCGTTGGCGAGCGCCGCGCCGCGCAGCGAGTTGGAGCACACGAGCTCGGCGAGCCCGTCGCCCGTCTGCGCGGGCGTGCGGCGCGCGGGCTTCTGCTCGTAGAGCGCCACTTCGAAGCCTCGGATCGCGAGCTGCCACGCGGCCTCGGCGCCCGCGAGGCCGCCGCCCACGATGGTCACGGTAGGGAGCACACTCATCGCGCGCGACGTTGACCCTGCCGCGACCGACGCGTCAAGGCGCGTCGCCCGCGACGCACGACGCCGAGCGCGCACAGCGCCGTCCACGCGAGGGCCTGCGAGGTGGTCGTCGGTGTTGTTGCGCAGGCGCCGCAGCCCGACGGCGGCGGCGCGGCGGGGCCCTCGGAGGTGACGTCGCGCGGCACATCAACGGCCGCGTCGAGGGCGCCCCCGTCGCGCAGCGTCGAGAGCGTGGTCGCGCGGATCGACACCCAGCGGTCGGCGCAGAAGCCGCTCACGATCGACGACGATCCGCACGACGGCGGCGGCGGCAGAACGCCCTCGACGCGCACGAGAGACTCGCGCGTCGATCCGTCGTCGAGGGAGCGTGAGAGCACCGCGCCCCCTGCCCCGAGCGACTCGCACACGTAGAGCGCACCCGCGTGCCAGCGGAGGCACTCGACGCCGACGGGAGACACCGCGCGAAACGCGCCTTCGCCCTCGCGCAGGCGCAGCCCGTCGCGTGCATCGGGGCCGCCGATCCACACGCGCGCGCCGTCGCCCGAGAGCGCGAAGCCCGCCATGGGACCCGCCGTGCGCGCGAGCTCGCGCACGCTCTCGGCGCCGTCGGTGCTCACGTAGAGCGCGCTCCCCGTCTCGAGCGCGCCGCCATCGGCGCTCGATCGCAGGCGGGCGCGCACGTAGACCACGTCGGGTCGCAGCGGGTCGACGCCCGCCACGTACACGTCGGAAACGCCCGGAAACACCGCGCGCGTACGACGCCACGCGCGCCCGCCGTCGTCGCTGCGCAGGAGCACCGGATCGCGCGCGCCGTTGGGGTCGGCGAGCGCCGAGGCGTACACCCGCGCGGAGTCTGACGGCGCGATGTCGACGGTGAGCGGAGCCGTCGACGCGAGGCCGTCGCGGGGCACGTCGAAGGTCGCGCCGCCGTCGTCGGAGCGCGCCACGCGCATCACCGGATCGGCGTCGCGCGAGCGCAGCGCGGCGAGCACCACGCGGCCCGTGGGGTCGTTGGTGAGGTCGACCACGTACTGCCCGTCGAGCTCGCGGCGACGCACCGGATCGCACAGCGTGGCCGAGGCCTGCAGGCCGTCTTCGACGCCCACGAGGAGGGTGCCGTTGGCCGTCCACGCGAGGGAAGGGTCGTAGCCGTCGCGGTACTCGAAGGCCTCTTCGCACAGGAAGCGAAAGCGCCGCCCGCCGTCGTCGCTCACCACGAGGCCGAAGGTCGCGCGCACCGCGATGAGGTCGTCGCGACGCCCCGGCCCGACCACCACGTACTGCGCGCTCGGAAAGCGCCCGTTGGCCTCACCGCGGCAGGGCGCCGCAAGGGCGCAAAGCATCACGAGCAGAGCGGTTGCGATTCGTGGCCGGAGTTCTTCCCTCTGCGCAACGCGTTCTCTATTCTTCGAGCATTCGAGACGCTCGGGGACGAGGCCGAATCGAAACCGCGCGCCGCAACCCATCATTGCTTCGAGGGTGCCACAGTGAAGCAGACGAGAGACATCAAACGCCTTCTCAGCAAGGCCGCGGTCGCGATGCTCGCGATCGCGATCGGGGGCACGTCGGTGCCCGGCTGCGGCGACGATCCGCCGCCGAATTTCGCATGGCAGACGGTGCTGTCCGACCTTCCGGGGGCGGCGCTCTCGGTGTGGGGAACGTCGTCGCGCGACGTGTACGTGGTGGGCGCCGATGCGCTCGACGGCAGCGGCCCCTACGCGCTGCACTACGACGGCCAGCGCTGGACGCGGCTCAACACGGGCCTGCGCGACGGCACGCTCTGGTGGGTGCACGGCGTGTCGGCCAACGCGGTGTTCATGGTGGGCACCGCGGGCACCGTGCTGCGCTACGACCCCACCGCGAACCGCGCCGAGCGCATGACCACGCCGGGCAACGCCACGCTCTTCGGCGCGTGGGGCCCGTCGGCCAACGACGTGTGGGCCGTCGGCGGCGACGTGAACGCCAACACCGGCGTGCTGTGGCACTTCGACGGCAGCGCGTGGGCCAACGTGGCGCTGCCCGCGGGCGTCGCCTCGCAGGCCATTCTCTACAAGGTGTGGGGCACCGCCGCGAACGACGTGTGGGTCGTCGGGGCCAACGGCACCACGCTCCACTACGACGGCACCGCGTGGACGCTGGTGCCCATTCCCACGACGGCGCGCGGGCCGCTCTTCACGGTGCACGGCACGCCGTCGTTGCACGTCGCGGTGGGCGGCAACGCCTCGGGGATTCTGCTCGAAGGTCAGGGAATGACCTGGCGCCAGATCGAGCTCGACGGCGCGCCGCGGCTCGCGGGCGTGCACGTTCCCACCACGGGCGCCGGGCTCGCGGTGGGCTCGCAGGGCTCGGTGTACCTGCGCCACAACGGGTCGTGGCGCGTGGTCGCGCGGCCGCCGCGCACCGAGCTCGAGTTTCACGCGGTGTGGGTCGAGCCCGGCACCGGCGCGGTGTGGGCGGTGGGCGGGCAGACGCAGTCGACGCCCCTCACCGACGGCATCGTGTACCGCTTCGGGGTGAACCTCGCGCCCGTGACGGGCGTGGTGACCCCGCCCGAGCTCACCGCGTGCCCCGACGCGCGCGGCACCATCTGCACCGTGTACGGCAGCGGCGTGGGCGGCTTCAACGGCGACCGGCGGCCCGTGCGCGAGTCGTCGATGGCGTGGCCCATGGACATGGAGTTCGCCCCCGACGGCACCCCCTACGTGCTCGACTGGAACAACCACCGCGTCCGCCGCGTGACCTCCATGGGCACCTTCGAAACCGTCATCGGGGTAGACCTTCCCGGTGATGGTCCGCCCGACGGAATGGACCTCATGGCGCCCGGCCCCATGGGCACCACGGTGGCCCTCAACCACCCGACGGACCTGCTCTTCCGCGACGGCCTCATGACCATGGTCGCGTGGCACAATCACAAGCTCCGTCGCTTCGATCCCGCCACGGGGCGGGTCTTCGTCGCGATGGGCCGCGGCCCCGGCGCGGGCGGCGACGGCATGCCCTTCGGCGACGCCGCGGCGCGCCTCAAGCAGCCCAGCAAGGCCGTGTACGACGCGATGGGCAACCTCTACGTGCTCGATCAGGGCAACGGAAAGATCCGTCGCATCGACGGCGCCACGGGCGTGGTCACCACCGTCACGGGCATGACCAACATGGGCGTCGCGCGCGGCTACGCGGGCGACGGCGGCCCCGCCGCGATGGCCCAGTTCAACTGGCAGGGCGGCGAGAACCCCGAGCCCCAGGGCGGCCTCGCGATGGGCCCCGACGGCAACCTCTACGTCGCCGACTCGGAGAACTGCCGCATCCGGCGCATCAACCTCGGGGTCACCCCGGCCACCGTCGAGACGGTGGCGGGCGACGGCATGTGCCGCTTCGGCGGCGACGACGGACCGGGCGCCATGGCCTCGTTCAACGTGCCGCAAGACATCGAGTTCGGCCCCGACGGCAACCTCTACATCGCCGACACCAACAACCACCGCGTGCGCACCTTCGACCCGCGCACGGGCATCGTGCGAACGCTCGCGGGCACCGGCGCGCGCGGCTACGCGGGCGACCGCGGCCCGGCCGCGATGGCCCAGCTCTGGCGCCCCTTCGGCCTCGCCTTCAACGCCATGGGCGACCTCTACGTGTGCGACACCTACAACAACCGCGTGCGCAGGATTCAGCTGCGCGGAGCGCCGTGATGAACGCCCCCCAGAAGCCCCTCTACGCCCTCGTCGCCTGCGCGCTCGTCGCGAGCTGCGGCAGCTCCGACCCCTGCGCCTCGGTGCGCACCATCGAAGAAGCCCTGACGAGCACCTGCGGCATTCAGAACGACCAGCGCCCCGTGGCGGTGGCGTGCACGCCCCGCGCGGGCACCGTCTGCACCGTGATCGGCACCGGCGAGTCGGGCCAGAGCGGCGACGGCCTGCCGGGCACCGCGTCGCGCACGTACCTCCCCCTCGACGTCACCGTCGGGCCCGACGGGCAGCGCGCGTACTTCCTCGACTGGAACAATCACATCATTCGCGAGTACGGCACCGACGGCCGCGTGCGCACCATCGCAGGCACCGGCGAGCTGCAAGACGGCGAAGACCCGCCCGTTCCCCCGGGCGCGCCGCGCATCCCCGGTCCGGCGCTGCGCCACCGGCTCAACCACCCGACGCACATGGTGTTCGACCCGCAGGGGCGCCTCGTGATCGCCGCGTGGCACAACAGCATGATCAAGCGGGTCACCAACGTCGGCATGGCCGACTCGATGATCGAAGACCTCTGCGGCACCGGCGGCCGCAACTTCGCCGGCGACGGCGGCCCGGCCCTCAACGCCGTGCTCGACCTCCCCGTGTCGGTGGCCCTCTCGCCGAGCGGCGACGTGTTCATCTCCGATCAGGCCAACCAGCGCATTCGCCGCGTCGACGGCATGGGCGTGATCACCACCATCGCGGGCAACGGCATGCGCGGCTACGCGGGCGACAACGGCCCCGCGCTCATGGCGCAGATCAACGGCCCCGTCGGCCAGGCCGCGCCGCCGGCGAGCCGCATCGAGCTCGACGCGCAGGGCAACCTGTACCTCGCCGACACGGGCAACAACGTGATCCGCAAGATCAACACGACCACCGGCGTGATCACCACCTTCGCGGGCACCGGCACCGCGGGCCTCGCGGGCGACGGCGGACCGGCCACCATGGCCACGCTCAACGGCCCCACCGACATCGACGTGGCCCCCGACGGCACCGTGTACATCGCCGACACGCAGAACTCCTGCGTGCGCGCGGTGGGCGCCGACGGAAACATTCGCACCGTCGTGGGCCGCTGCGGCACGCGGGGCTTCGCGGGCGACGGCCTCCCGGTGGCGATGGCGCTCCTCGATCGACCGTACGGCATCGAGGTCGACACGCAGGGCCGCCTGTGGATCGCCGACACCCACAACCAGCGCATCCGCGTCTTCACGATGCGGTAACCTCGCGGGCGTGAAAGCCCGCGCCGCGCTCCTCCTCGCCTCCCTCGCCATCCCCGTTGTTTCGTGCGGCCCCGACCCCGAGGCCGTCACGTCGCTCGTGCCCGACGGGTACGCCGCGCGCTTCACCGAGGTGCGCAACTGCCGCAACACCATCGAGCACATTGCCACCACCACGCAGCCCATGGTGAGCAACATCCGCGTGCTCACCAACCCCGAGGCCGCCGAGGCCTACCGCATGAACGCGGCGCGCCTCCCCGTGGGCACGGTGATCGTGAAGGAAGAGTACGACGACCCGTCGTGCGCGCGCGCCAGCCTTCGCGCGTGGACGGTGATGCGCAAGGAGCCCGCGGGCTACGACAGCGCCCACAACGACTGGCGCTGGCAGCGCGTGCGCGCGAGCGACAACGCGGTGCTCGTCGACGGCCGCGTGGCGAGCTGCATCAGCTGCCACAATCGCCCGGCGTGCACGTCGCGCGACTGGCAGTGCACGGTGCCGTAGCGGGCGCGCGTCAGGGGACGACGGTGGCCGACACGGCGGCGAGGTCGGCGCTGAACGAGAACGCGGGCTCGGCGCCCACCATGGTGTCGGGCTGGCGCGTCCACATCGCCTGCGGAACGGTGACGCAGTTGGAGCCCGCGAGCAGGCTGCACAGCGAGGTCATGAAGGACGGGATGTTCACCGCGCGGGCGTCGCTCACGGTGATCGCCGCGTCGAGGCGCAGGTAGGGCGTCGCGCCCGCCGTGGTGAGCCACGCGCTCGTGCACTCGTTGAAGCGACCGGCCGTAGGGG
>CAISKJ010001190.1 GCA_903885885.1 uncultured delta proteobacterium | reverse complement strand
GGTGACCGCCGACACGGGCTCCACGCCCGACGCGGCGACGCCCGACGCCACGCCCCCCGCCGACCGCGCGACCCCGCCGGCCGACACGGGCACCGGCGGCGGCTTCGGCGCCTGCGGCATGGCCACGGTGCAGGCGCTCTGCACCTGCGGCGCGAACGCGACCTGTCAGCAGACGGCCATCGGGCGCAACGCCGCCTGCGGCCAGTGCCTCGCCATGGCCCAGATCGGCTGCTGCCCCACGCAGGCGGCCGCCGTGCAGATGTGCGCGCAGACCAACATGTGCACCGACCAGGCGTGCCTCGCCATGCGCTGCATGACGGAGTTCACGGCCTTTCAGACGTGCTTCAACACCGCGCAGCAGTCGCAGGCGGCCTGTCAGGACATGCTCGCGGGCTGCTTCGGGACCTTTCCGCCCGCGTGCATGTGATGTGAAACGAGGCGGTCGCGGCCCGGCCGACGCACAAGTCGTGTGCGACGTACTGGATCGCGGCCGCCATCGCGGCGATGATTCAGCGATGAAGTCGATCGCGGCGGTTCCCACCAAGCAGTCACAGTTTCAAGCCTTTCTCGACCGCGGGAGCGTGTTCGTGCACCTCGACCCGCGGCGGCCAGGCGTTTCGGTTCCGCTCGCGGTGGCCGTTCGCCCGCGCGCCGTGCTGCAGGTGAAGCGCGCGCTCACCATCCCCTTGCCCGACATCGAGGTCGACGGCGAGGGCGTGCGCGTCACCCTCACCTTCGGGGGCACGCCCTTCCGCTGCTCGCTGCCGTGGTCGTCGGTGTTCAGCCTGGTGGCCGACGACGGCGAGGTCACCGTGTGGCCCCTCGAGCTCCCCACCGAGGTGGCGCCGCCGCGCTCGCCCCTCTCGATCGCCGCGGGCCGCAAGGGTCGCACCGAGTACCCGGGCCACCCCGTGTCGCTGCCTCCGCCCTCGCTCGGCCCCAAGCCCCGCGTGTCGAAGAAGCCCACGAGCGAGCCCGTCGCGGCCGCCGAAGAAGACCGCCCGCAGGCGCACTCGCCCTCGGTGATCCCCGGCTCGGTGAAGGCCGCGTCGCGCATTCCGCGAGCGCCCGCGGTGCCCAAATCGATGATGCCCATCGCCTTCGAAGAGACGCCCGCGGAGGAGCCCGTGAAGCCCGCGAAGAAGACGCGCTCGGACTCGTCGTCGGCCGCGTCGCGCGCGCTGCGCGTCAACGACAGCATGTCGCTCGCCCCGAAGAAGCCGCGCGGCGAGAAGTGACAGGCTAGCCCGCGTGGCGGCGCGAGAGCTCGACGTAGCTCTGCCAGCCCGCCTCGATCATCGCGCGGTCTTCGTGGCGCAGCGGGCGGATCTTCTTCGCCGGTGAGCCCAGGTACAAATACCCCGTCTCGAGGCGCATGCGCGGCGGTACGAGCGAGCCCGCGCCGAGCACCACGTCGCGCTCGATGACCGCCAGGTCGAGCACGATGGAGCCCATGCCCACCAGCACCCGATCGTGGAGGGTGCACCCGTGAAGAATCACCCGGTGCCCCACGGTGACCTCTTCGCCGACCACGGTGGTCGACAGGTCGGTGGTGGCGTGCACGACCGATCCGTCTTGAATGTTGCTCCGCGCGCCGATGCGCAGGGGCGCAACGTCGCCGCGCAGCACGGCGCCGTACCAGACCGAGGCCGCGTCGCCGAGCACCACGTCGCCGAGCACCGAGGCCGTGTCGGCCACGAATGCGTCGACGCCGAACGCGGGGGTGACGCCGTCGAAGGCGCGCACGACGCCGCGGATCCAGCGCGGGTCGCTCACGCCGTCACCACGGGGAGCGCGATGCGGCGAAAGGTGGCCTGCACGCGCGTCGCGGCTGCGATGCGCACGGACTCGACGCGGCCTTCGAGGGAGTGCTTGTTGGCGCGCGACACCTCGGCCACCACGACGGCGCCGGGGCCGACGCCCTCACCGCTCGCGACGTGAACGATCTCGTTGGCCCGCGTGCGCCCGCTCCACGTGGAGGCGCCGGGGCGGCTGGGGCCCTCGATGAGGAGCTCGACGCGCGCGCCCACGAGCGTGGCGAGGTGCGCGCGGGTCTGCGCCTCGGAGACTTCGAAGAGCGCGAGGAG
>CAISKJ010001189.1 GCA_903885885.1 uncultured delta proteobacterium | reverse complement strand
GCCGCCGCGATCGAGAAGGCCGTGAACGATCACTTGAGCCTGCTGGGGCTGAGCGCATGGCGCGGGGCCGCGCTCTTCGCCGCGCTGCCGGCGTGGTTCACCTTCGTGGCCGATGAGGGCCTCGCGTCGCCCGAGGCGGCGCGCACACGCCGCGATGCGCTCGCTCCCAGGGTGTCGATGGTCGCCTCGAGGATCGAAGAGATCGAGTACGACCCGACCGTGCGCGGTGAGCTCGAGCGCGCCTGGGCGCAGTAGGGCTCCAACGCGTCGCTACCCCAGACCCGCATCGGTGTTGGCTCGGTCGCAGCGTGATGCCCGCACACGGTCATCGCGCGGCGTACACTTCACCGGCAACCATGATCTTCGAAGACCGCGCGAACCTCAGCGACGAGCGCCGGGAGGCGCTGCGAAGCGCCGTCGAGGGGCACCGCACGCTCGCCGAGGTGGTGCGCTGGGGCCTCGCCACGCGCGCCCCGCGCATCGTCGAGAACGTGGTGGTGCAAGACGAATACACGCACGACGTGGTGCTGCGCGCCGACGACGTGTGGCTCGTCTACGACACCACCTGACTGGGCGCCGTGACGGCGGTCGCCGTCTGGAATCGCTCCCCCTCCGCGCAAGACCTCCTCGACGCGCGCCTCGCCCGCGGGTGGACGCCGACGCCCACCGACACGCGCGACGGCCCCCAGGTGCTCGGCTACGCCGCCTGCGCGCTCCCGCGCCAGCGGCGGTGAGGGCGGCTCAGGGCCGCCGCGGGGCGTCGACCTCGAGGGTGCGCACCGCCTCGGCGAGGCGCACGCGGCGCTCGGCGAGCTCGACGTCGAGCTCGACAACGCGGCGGGTGAGCCGATCGACCTCGGTGGCCGTGCGGCCGAGGCGCGCGGTGAGCTGCGCGCGCAGGTCGGCGGCCTGCGGGTTGCGCATGATCACGCTGAGGTTCTGGCGGGTCTCTTCGGCGCCCTGTTCGAGGTCGTTGCGGCGCTGCTCGACGTCGGCGCGCTCGCGCGAGAGGGCGTCGTGGGTGCGGCGCAGCTCGAGCGCGGCGCGCAGCGCCGCGGCCACGTCGGCGGCGGGATGGCCCTCGCGGAGGTACTGCTCCACCGCAAGGCCGCCCTGCTCGTCGGCGAGGTCGACGCCGAGGGTGAAGGGCGCGCGGCTCACGACGCGCACGTCGGCCTCGCCGTGCGCGGGCACGGCGCAGGGCGCGAGGGCGTTGCCGTTCGAGGTCTCGGTGCCCGTCGGCGGTTCGAAGAGCTCGGCGCCGTCGAGGGCCTCGCGCACCATCACCCGCGCGGCCGCGTCGGTGCCGTTGCGCACGTGAAAGGTCGAGCGGCGCACGTTGAAGCGCTCGATGGTGAGCGCGCCGCGGTGCATCGACACGAGGCGCGCGCCCTCCACCGCGGTGGCAGACGCGCGCGACACGGCGAGGCCGCGGTCGAGCGAGAAGGGCACCGTGGCGGTGGCGCCGTCGGGGAGCGCGTCGAGCATCCCCTGGCCGAGGAACGCGCCCTCTTCGAAGATGGCGATGGGGCCGCGCTCGAGCACGGCGCCCGAGCGGTTGACGAAGCGCGCGACGTGAAACGGGTGCGACGCCGAGTCGGGCACGCCGGGGTCGGGCGCGAAGAGGTACATCTTCTCGCCCGGAGCGTCGCGCGACGAGAGCATCACCATGGTGGCGCTGCGGTCGGGGATGGTGACGGGGTTGGGGAGGTCGTAGCGGGTCGAGCCCGCCTGCGTGGCGAGGCCCGCGAGCGCGGCGACGTTGCGCGGCGCCGCCGTGGGGGGCGCCATGACGGGGGCCGCGAGGGCCGCCGCGCTCGCCGTGCT
>CAISKJ010001188.1 GCA_903885885.1 uncultured delta proteobacterium | reverse complement strand
GGGCCGGGCGAGCGTGGGGATCGGTAGGCCAACGGACTCAGCCCGTGCGCACCGAGAGCGCGACGCCCCACACACCGAGGCGCGGTCTTCGAGACGTGTCGATCGTGCGGTTCATGGCGAGACCCGACGACACCGGAAGGCGTGAAGGATCAACCGATCCCTTCGGGCGCGGCCCTCGGTGATGGAGCGGTCGACGCGCGGGCGAGCGCGTAGCCGACGACCACGAGCGCCAGGGAGATTCCGCCCTCGATTGCTTGTGGCGAGAGGCCGCCGACCATCGGGACTGGGTGGTCGGGGTCGGAGAAGCCCGCTCCGGGCACGAGCGCCGAGGGGAAGAACGACATGAAATACAGCGCCGCGAACCACGCCCCGACCTGGAGGTTGGTGCGCGCGTCGCCCGCCTTGCGCCACGTGTACCACAGCGAGAGCAGCGACATGCCGGCGCCGAGAAACACGCCCATCGCCCCGTGAAAGCGCGCGTGCGGCGACCAGTGATCGTTGAAGACGTGGCTGTCGGTGAAGTCGAAGACGAAGCTCCCGACGCCGGTCTGGACGGCGATGAGAGAGATCAGGATCCGACCCGCGAGGGCTCTCCGCTGCATGTTGGCTCCGTGTTCGATGTTGCGATGGTGAACGTCGTCGACGCGTCTCTGAACGCGTCGCATCGACGCGTTGGGGAGCGCGCGCTCCGCTACACACGCCCCTCGGCCAGCAGCGTCGGCACCGAGAACAGCAGCACGCGCCCCGAGAGGTCTGCCGTGACGAAGCGCTCGGCGTCGAGCCGCAGCACGCGTCGAGGCGCCTGCGGCACGTCGGTCTGCGCGAGCACCCGTCCGTCGCGCAGCGAGAGCAGTTGGATCACGGGCTTCACCGTGCTGGCATCGAGGCGCTCAACGGTGGCCGCTGCGGCCGTCGCGCCGTCGAGCGGGGTGAGCGGCACGCTGTTGGGGTGCCCCCCCAACGATCGCAGCGCGGTGCCCGCGTCGGGGTCGTAGAGGTCGAGGCGAAACGTGACGCCCCCGTAGGCCGGGGTGTACGCATTCGTGAGGATCCCGGGGCTCTCGCGCATGCAGGCGACGCCCGCGAAGCGATCTTCGCCGGGCAGGGTGAGCGTCGAGAGCACCTTGCGCTTCGCGGTGCTCCACACGGCGGTCTTGTGCTGGCTCTGCGCCGCGACGAAGCGGCCCGACGGGTCTGCCGCGACGGCGCCGATGTACCCGTCGAGGCCCGAGAGCTTGTACTTCTTGCCGTCGAGCAGGTCGTGAAGCACCACCGTCGCGTGGTCGGTCACGATCAGCCAACGTCGATCGTCGCTCTGCGCGTGGGTGTCGAGTACGACGTACTTCTTCGTGATTCCCGTGGGCTGACGGTCTGAGACGGTGCCCTGCGCGTCGACCGAGAGGAGCTCGTTCTGCGAGAAGCCGACGTAGGGCGACCGCGCGCCGACGGGTGTGACCAACGCGTTGCTCACCGATCCCGTGGTCGCGGGGCCGAGTCGCTCCATGGCGCCCGTCGCCACATCGATCAGGACGCCGACATAGGTGTAGGGGCCGACGAAGACCCGCCCGTCGTGGGCGAGCGAGAGCGCGCCGAGCTGGGCGTTCTGGGGCAGGAGGGGGGTGAGATCGAAGGTGGTGTAGACGCTCATGGTGGTGACGGCTCCACCGATCGAGTACACCGCGCGAGATGCGCGCGAGAAAAAACGCGCAGCGCGGCGTCGGCCGTCGACCTGAGGCAGCGGGAGGCGGGGGGAGGGGACAAGTAGTCCAACGGCCTCAGCTCGTGCGCACCGCACGCGCGTAGCCCGCATGAACGCCCACTTGCCAGCCGGCGGGGCTACCCCGCGCCGCCCGTCGCGGTCCATCGGCTTCGTTCGGGCGGCGCCGCTCGGCC
>CAISKJ010001187.1 GCA_903885885.1 uncultured delta proteobacterium | reverse complement strand
TCGGAGCCCTTGCAGCGCAAGGGCAGCCGCGAGCCTCGACGATCCATGTCCACGTCCACAGCATGTACAGCCCTGCCCTCGCTCCCGCGGGGGCGGGGCGCGCGGTAGCGGGGGTGGGGGCTTGCACCGCGCCCGGAAAGAAATTGGGGAATGATGAGGCCTGAAGGCGCGGGCTACCTTTGCCAAGCCTCTTCGAGGCTTCGCGATGGTAGCCCGTGGGTTTACCCACCGGGCTACAGCGGGCTTAACGCCAATGCGGGGAGAGGTGGGCCTACGGGCCCGCGTCGGGAATTTCGGCGACGCCGTCGAGGATCGCGTCGATCTGGTAGCGCCACGCGTTGATGCTGGCGCCGTGCCCGATGTAGCGAATGCGCCCCGCACGGTCGAAGATCACGATGCCCGGGAGGGTGCCGCCCGCGAAGCGTCGGATGCCGCCGGTCGTGTCGATGAGCATGCGGTTCGTGAGGTGATACCGCTGCTGCCACGTCCGGCAGAACTCCGCCGTGCCGATCGCGCGATCAGGGTTCTCGATGATCACCTGAACGAAGCGAAGAGGCCTGCCTGCATACCGCTGATTGATGTCTCGTTCGAGTCGCCCGGACTCGGCCTGGCAGGTGCCTCACCACCCTGCCGCGAGGGATATCACCGTGACGTCGGCCGCGCAGAAGTCGGCCTTGTCGTAGAGCGCGTAGGGCTCTTCGGTGGTGCAGTCGGTGAGCGTCGTCTGCGGCCACGTGGCGCCCACCGTCATCCCGTAGGGACGGTCGGGCACCGTGCACACCGCCGCCTCGGGCGCCACCGCGGCGTCGCCCTGCGCGTTGTCCGCCCCCGAGGTGTCATCCGAGCACGCCGCGGTGAGCATCACCCCGAGCATCGCGAGACATCGTTGCTTCATGTCGCCCTTTGCACTCCCTCCCGATACGGGATCACACACGCTTCGCCCCCGTCAACGCGTATCCTCGCGCCCGTGCGTCGCGCCAACCTCTGCCTCTCGCTCTGCGCCGCGGCTCTCGCGGCCTGCGCCCACACCCTGCACGTGCCGTCGCCGGCCCCCGGCGGCCCCGGCGCGCCGCTGCCCCCGCTCGCGCCCTCGCGCATCGAGGTGCCGCTCTCGGCCGACGTGCGCGAGACGCTGCGCGCCCTCGACGCGCAGGTGCCCTCGGTGATCGACACGGGCGGCGCGTTTCGCCCCCTCGGCGCGCTCCCCGCGTCGGTGCGCTACACGGTGCGCCGCGCGCCCTTTCGCTTCGAAGCGCGCGGCGGCGTGCTCCACGCCGAGACGGTGCTCGCGCTCTCGGCCGAGGCCTGCGCGGCGGCCCCCATGGGCATCCCCATTCCCTTTCTGGGCGGGCTCCTCGGCGGCGGCGGGGGCGGCAACGGCGCGTGTGTGCCCATCGCGAGCTGCGGCGTGGGCGAGGCTCCGCGACGCATCGTGGTGGCCACCGACACGACCGTGCGCCTCGACCCCTCGTGGCGCCTCGTGGCCGAGACGGTGCCCGCCGCGCCGCGCGTGATCGACCCCTGCGCGCTCACCCCCATGCGCATCGACGTGTCGGGCTTCGTCGTCGACCTTGTGGCGCAGCACGTGGCGCAGGCCACGCAGCAGCTCGACCGCGACATCACCGCGCGCGGCGATCTGCGCGCGGTGGGCGAGCGCATGTGGGCCCAGCTCAACGACCCCATCGAGCTCGGCGACGGCTTCTGGATGTCGCTCGAACCCGAGGCCGTGTACGCCGGACCGCTCGCGCTCGACCCCACGACGGCCAGCACCACCGTCGGCGTCGCCGCGCGGCCCCACGTGGTCGCCGGCGCGCGCCCCGCGGCCGTCGCGCGCCCGCTCCCGCCGTTGATGGAGGGCGCCGCGCAGGGGGGCGGCTTTCGCGTCACCTTCGACGCCGCGGTGGGCTTCGACGAGGTGACCCGCCTCGTGGCCGAGCACTTTCGGGGCACCACCATGACCCTCGAAGGGCACCGCGTGCTCGTGCGCGACGTGCACGTCTCGGGCAACGGCGCGGCGCTGCTGTTTCTCGTCGCCGTGCGCTTCGAAGACGGCGCCTTCGCGGGGCAGGAGGCCACGGTGCACCTCGCGGGGCTGCCCGACTACGATGCCGCCCGCGGCGACCTCGTGGTGCGCGACCTCGACTACACCCTCGAGACGCGCAGCGCGCTCGTGGAGTTCGGCGAGTGGTTTCTCCGCGGAGGGCTGCGCGACGCCCTCGCGCGACAGGCGCGCTTTCCCCTCGGCGACCGCATCGCGCGGCTGCGCGCCAACGCGGAGCGGGCCCTCACGCGCGAGCTCGCGCCGGGCACGCGCCTCGCGGGCACCCTCTCGGCGGTGCAGCCGCAGGGGGCCTTCGTCACCGAACACGGCGTGACCCTGCGCGTCGTCGCCGAAGGATCCGCAAGGGTGACGCAAGAGGTCGGCGCGCTCGGGCTCACGGGGCGCTGATTCTGCGAAATGATTGCGTTCGTCGCGGCGCGAGGTTGGCGCGGCGCGGCGGCTCGCATAGGGTCGCGCGCGTCGCATGACTGACCCGCTCCCCGGCCTCGATTACGAAGCGTTCGCGCGTGACCTCGACGCCCTCCGCGCCGAGGTGATGTCGTCGCTGGGCCCCGACGATTTCGCGCACCTCCAGCGCATGGAGCGCTGGGGTCGCACCTGCGAGGCGCTCGGCTACGCCACCGCGTGGATCGCGCCCAACCTGGTGTCGGCCGCGCTCATCTCGCTGGGCTCGACGGCGCGGTGGACCATCGTCACGCACCACGTCTCGCACGGCGGCCTCGACAAGGTTCCTGGCGTGCCCGAGCACTACACGAGCAAGGGCTTCGCGAAGGGGCGCCGTCGGCTCGTCGACTGGTTCGACTGGATGCTCCCCGAGGCGTGGCACTACGAGCACAACGTGCTGCACCACTATCACACCAACGAGGGCCTCGACCCCGACCTGGTCGAGCGCAATTTCGAGAGCATTCACAGCCCTTCGGTGCCGATGGCGCTGCGCTACGCGGCCCTCGGGTTCTATGCCCTCACGTGGAAGTTCACGTACTACGCGCCCACCACGTTTCAGGTGCTCCGCCGGGCCGAAGAGGCGCGCGCAGCGGGGCGTCCGGTGTCGGTCCTGGGCATCGCCAACCCCGACACGCTCGCGTCGGCCTTCGACCTCCGCGCGCCCAACGGTCGGCGCTTCTGGCGCGAGTGCCTGCTCCCCTACGGCGTGGGGCGCTTCGTG
>CAISKJ010001186.1 GCA_903885885.1 uncultured delta proteobacterium | reverse complement strand
GGCACGCCGAGTTCATGCGCGCCGAGTTCGAGAAGCGCGGGCAGCGCGCGGCGGTGGTGCACGGCGAGACCGACCTCGCGGCGCGCCGCACGCTCTACGAGTCGCTGCAAGACCCCGCGCACCCGCTCCAGTGGCTCTTCGTGGCCGATGTGCTCAACGAGGGCGTCGACCTCCCGGCCATCAACACGGTGCTCTTTCTGCGGCCCACCGAGTCGTCGGTGCTCTTCCTCCAACAGTTGGGACGCGGGCTCCGCAAGCACCCGGGCACCGAGGTGCTCACGGTGATCGACCTCGTGGGCCTGCACCGCGGCGCCTACGAGGCCTTCTACGCGCTCCACGACGAGCACGCGGCGCCCACGCAGCAGAGCCGCGCGGTGTCGAGCGTGCTCGCGGCGCCGATCACGCCGCCGGAGGGGTGCGAGATCCTCCTCGACGACAAGACCCTCGCGGTGCTCGAGCGTGTGCGCGCCATCGCGCTGCGCGGCCGCGCGCTCGCCGAGGACACGTACAAGAGCCTCCGCGCGCAAATCGGCCGACCCCCGATGCCCCTCGACGGGATGCGTGTGCGCGCCCTCACCCTGAGCGACGTGCGCAGAACACACGGCGGCTGGCGCGAGTTGCGGATCGCGATGGGCGATGCTGACCCGTGGGAGATGGCGGTGGAGGCCGACGGCCCGCTCGATCGCGTGCTCCACGCCGCCGAGCGCAACTTTCAGCTCCAGCGCGTCGAGGGCTACGCCGCGCTGTGGGCCTCGCTCGACAACGACCCCGAAGCGTCGTTCGCGCGCTTCTTCGACGCGCACCCGCAGTGGAGCCCCGAGCGCGTCGCGCGCGATGGTGACGCCGTCGAAGAGGCCCTCATGGCACTTGCGACGAAGGCCCAGTGCGCTGACCTCCGCACGCGCAGCGGGTGGGTCGCCCCGCTACGCAAGGCCCTCGGCGACGAGGTGAAGGCCAGCGTGCGCGCGCGCCTCGCGGCGACGCTCGCGAGCGACTACCAGCTCCGTCACGGCGGCGTGCTGCGCACCCCGGCGTCGCTGCAACGCTTCGCGGCCTACGCGCGCCACGAGATCGTGAACCATTTCGGTGTGCAGTACGACCCCACGGTGCACAACCTCGGGGTGATCCGCTCGACGCTGCACGCGGGCCACGTGATGCTGCTCGCGCGCGTCGACACGAGCAACGCGAGGGCCGAGCACCAGTACGAGAACCGCGTGCTCGATCGCACGCACGTCGCCTGGGCGAGCCAGAACAAGATGACGCCCGACAACAAGGCCGGGCGCATCATCGCGAAGCAGACGGAAGACGGCGTGACGCTGCACCTCTTCATGGCGCCAGGTTCGCACACGCCCTACCGGTACCTCGGCGCGGTGCGCGTCGAATCCCATCGGGGCAGCGCTCCGATGCAGGTTCGCTTCGTGTTGCCCGAGGCGCTCCCCGACGCCGTGTACGCCGAGCTCACCGACGCGACGACGTAGCGCGCGTTCTCCGACGAGCGCGCCGACCTCGCCGACGAGGCCGTGCACCTCGCCGCGCTCGTCGTGTGGCTCGTGCCCGAGAGCGCCGACGCGACCGCCATGCTGAGCCTCGTGACGCTCATTCACGCCCGGTGCGCGCCCGACGGGAGCTTCATCGCGCGCGGCCCTCCGACGAGGGAGAGCTGCGCGCCGCTCCCGATGGAGGGAACCTCCGCCCCGGGGGCCCGTTGCAGCGGAAGGCTGCGCGTTGTAGAAGCGCGACGTTGGGTTTTCC
>CAISKJ010001185.1 GCA_903885885.1 uncultured delta proteobacterium | reverse complement strand
CCGTTGGTGCCCGGCAGGCCGATGGAGCTCATGGTCACGATGACGAAGATCGTCGCGTACCAGGGCATCACCTTGGCGAGGCCGCCGAACTCTGCGACGTCGCGCGTGTGGCGGCGGTCATAGATGACGCCCACGAGGAGGAAGAGCGCGCCCGTCGAGATGCCGTGGTTCACCATCTGAAGGATGGCGCCCGAGACGCCCGCCTCGGTGCGCGACACGAGGCCGAGCATCACGAAGCCGAGGTGGCTCACCGACGAGTACGCGATGAGCTTCTTGAAGTCGTACTGACGCCACGCCGCGAGCGCGCCAAAGATGATTCCGAGGCACGAGAGGAGCGCGATGGTCGGCCCGATCCAATGCGACGCGAGGGGGAAGAGCCCCATGCCGAAGCGCAGGAAGCCGTAGGTGCCGAGCTTCAGCATGATGGCGGCGAGGATCATCGAGCCGCCCGTGGGGGCCTCGGTGTGCGCGTCGGGCAGCCACGTGTGCACGGGCCACATCGGGACCTTGATCGCGAACGCGAGCGCGAAGGCGGCGAAGAGGAGACGCTCGGTGCTCACGGGGAACCCGAGGCGCATGAGGTCCTGGTAGTCGAAGCTGTAGCTGCCGGTGAGGGCCTTGTACTTCGCCACCATGTACAGGATGGCGATGAGCATGAAGACCGAGCCCGCGAACGTGTAGAGGAAGAACTTCACCGCGGCGTACACCCGGTTTTGCCCGCCGAACACGCCGATGATGAGAAACATCGGCACGAGCATGAGCTCCCAGAACACATAGAACAGGAACAGGTCGAGCGAGACGAAGGCCCCGATCATCGCCGACTCGAGGAGCAGGAGCGCCGCGATGTACTCCTTCTGGCGATTGCGGATCGCGCCGAAGGACACGTACATCGTGAGGGGCGTGAGGAAGGTCGTGAGGACGATCAGCCAGAGCGAGATGCCATCGACGCCGAGGTGGTAGCGGATGCCCAGCGAGGGGATCCAAGCGACGTTCTCGACGAAGCGAAACTGACGCCCCTCGACCGAGTGCGTGGCGCCAATGAGGAGCTGCAGCGACTGGCCGAAGAGAAAGAGCCCGGCGCCCACGCCGTAGGCACGCAGCAGCTTCGGCGCCTGGCGCGGGAGAAACAGCGCCAGGATGCCGGCGAGCGCCGGAAACCAGATGAGGACCGAGAGGAGGTGTCGAGCGGAGTTCACGGTCGGGTCCTCGATCAGTTGGTACCCGGCACCACGATGGTGCCCGGGTTGTTGGAGATGACCAGCGCGCGGGCGTAGGCGCGGCGACCGAAGGCGTTGCGCGCCTCGACCACCACGCAGCGCCCCGAGGCGCCCTGGAGGGCCTCGTCGTGGCGCGTCTCGACGCTGCCGTCGCCCGCGTGGGAGAGGGCAGTAGCGGCCGCTTCAGCGAGCGGGCAGCGGGCCTCGAGCGTGTCGCTCGTGGCGTCGCGGTTCGCTTCGAAGCTCGCCCAGCGGTACGTGTACCCCGGGCCGCCCGAGGCCTCGATGCGCGCCGTCGCGCCGTCGACGCGCTGCGAGAGCACCACCGCGGGGGCGCCGACCGCCCACGCGAAGATCGCCAGGGCGCCGACGCTGATGAACGCGCCGTACACCTGCACCGCGCCGGTTTGCATCGGACGCAGCAGCTTGCCGAGGAGCATCGCGACGAAGCCCACCAGGTTGACGAGGCCGTCGATCACGAAGCGATCGAAGATGGCCACGAACGAGGCGAAGCCGCGGAGCGGACGCACGAAGACGAGGTCGTACAGCTCGTCGATGCGCCACTTCGCGAGGACGAGACTGTAGAGCTTCGGGAGCGCCTCGGACGCGCGCTTCGCGGGCTCACCCTTCTGAGAAACGTACACCCAGATGGCGAGGCCCGCGCCCACGGCCCACGCTCCGATGCCGCCGAACATGGCGGGGATCTCGAGCGTGTGGCGCTGCGTGCGCGTCGCCTCGCTCACGAACTGAAAGCCGTCGGCGACGGGGTGCTCGAGGAAGGTCGCGAGCATGCCCTCGTGGTGCGTCATCCAGTGCGGGAGGCCGAGCACGCTTGCGACGATCGCCATCGTGGCGAGCACCACCAGCGGGGCGACCATGAGCTTCATGTCGATGCCCGCCTCGGAGGGGATCGGGTTCGGGTCGTGGTGACCGTGCCCGTCGTCGCCGTGCGCGTCGTGGCCGTGCGCGTCGTGGCCGTGCGCGTCGTCATGCGCAGTGCTCGTCGCGTGACCATGCGCGTCGACCGTGATGCCAGCCTTCTCGAGGTACGCGGGGCCCTCACCGAGGAAGGTGAGGATGAACACGCGCGACATGTAGAACGACGTGAGCGTCGCGGCGAGCACGCCCATGCCGTACACGAGCTTGCCGAGGCCCGGCGACCACGTGTGCGCGAACGCGCGGAAGAGGATCTCGTCCTTCGAGTAGAAGCCCGAGAACAGGAAGGGCGTGCCGATGATCGCGAGCGTCGCGACGAGGAAGGTCCAGAACGTGACGGGCAGGTACTTGCGCAGGCCGCCGAGTTCGCGAACGTCTTGACGGTCGCCGCACGCGTGCATCACGGCGCCCGCACCGAGGAACATGCACGCCTTGAAGAACGCGTGCGTGAACACGTGGAAGAAGCCGGCGCTGAAGGCCCCGACGCCGCAGCCGATGAACATGAAGCCGAGCTGCGACACGGTGGAGTAGGCGAGAACCTTCTTCAGCTCCACCTGCGTCACGGCGATGGTCGCCGCGAAGAGCGCGGTGAAGGCGCCCACGAGCGCGATGATGTTCATCACGGTCGTGAAGTGGATGAAGAGGAACGACAGGCGGCACAGCAGGTAGATGCCCGCGGTGACCATCGTCGCGGCGTGGATGAGCGCCGACACCGGCGTGGGGCCCGCCATGGCGTCGGGGAGCCACACGTACAGCGGGAACTGCGCGCTCTTGCCGCAGCAGCCGACGAAGAGGAGCAGGCACGCGAGGCCGCCCCAGGTGGGGTTGAGCAGCTCCATCTTCGAGGCGATCGAGGGGATCGAGCCCACGAAGGGCAGCGCGTCGATGAGGAAGTTGCCGAGCCCCGTGTGCTCCGTGAGCGCCGTCCACGCAGCGCCGCCTTCGGCAACGTGGTGACGCAGCGTCTCGAAGGTGTACGTGCCGCCCTTCCACGCGATGATCGACATGCCCATGAGCAGGCCGGCGTCGCCGATGCGGTTCACGATGAAGGCCTTGCGACCCGCGAACGCGTACGCGGCGTTGTGGTACCAGAACCCGATGAGGAGATAGGACGCGAGGCCCACCCCTTCCCAACCGAGGAAGAGCAGCACGAGGCTGTCGCCCAGGATGAGGTTGAGCATCGCGAAGATGAAGAGGTTCAGGTACGCGAAGAAACGGGCGTAGCCCGCGTCGTGCGACATGTACCCAGCGGAGTACACGTGGATGAGCGTGCCGACGCCGGTGACCACGAGCAGCATCACGCCCGACAAGGGGTCGAGCACGTACCGCATGCGAATCATCTCGCCGGTGTGCGGGCCCGTGGGCGCAAGGAACCAGTCCCACGGCATCCACTCGACCTTCACGCCGTCGATCACCTGCTGGATCGACGGGGCGCGCGCCACGAACGAGAGCATGTGATGGGCGGCGTGCGCGGCCTCGCCCGCGGAGGCGTTGGCGCCCTCGGCGGCTTCGGCGGGCGCGTGGCCCGACTTGAGGAGCGTGAAGAACGCGAGGATCGAGAGGAGGAACGAGGTGCCCACCGCGCCGATGCCGGCGATGTACACGCCCTGGCGCCCGAGCTTCTTGCCCCAGATGCCGTTGATGAGCGCGCCGATGACGGGCAACCACACGATCCAGCCGAGCACGGAGTACGTGTCGGGCGTCACGTCGGTGAGGTTGCCGAGGTTGATCCGCAGGCCGAGGACCGAGATCTGGTCCCCAGCGAGCGCCATGAGCTGTTGGCTGATGTCCGGGAGGTTCATGGGTAGGTCTCAGCCTCGGAGCATGTCGGCCGCGTCGGTGCGGACCGTCTTGCGAAGGCGGTAGAACGACAGGACGATCGCCAGGCCCACAGCGGCCTCGGCGGCGGCCACGGCGATGACGAAGAACGCGAACACGTGCCCGCTCGGCGCGGGGGGTGACACGGTGCCGGCGTCGCCCTGCACCGCGGGGAGCCAGCGGTTGGCGGCCACGAGCGTGAGGTTCACCGCGTTGAGCATGAGCTCGATGCTCATGAGCGCGACGAGCGCGTTCCTGCGGTAGAGAAAGCCCGCGGCGCCGATGGTGAAGAGCACCGACGAGAGGGCGAGGTAGTGCCCGAGGGTGATGATCATCCGTGGTCTCCCTGCGACTCGTCGACGGCGTCGCTCTTCAAGGGCGCCAGGTTGGTCTCGGTGTTCATCTTGACCTTGTGGTGGTGGGCCTTCGCGACCGCGAACGCGCCCACGATGCCCGCGGTGAGGAGCACCGACGCGACTTCGAAGGGCACCATCGCGGGGCCGAAGAGGTACTCGCCCACGTGGCGCAGCGTGCCGAACTCGGGCACACGGTCGGGCCGCGGCGGCGCGAGCGTGCGCACCGTCGAAGCCAGCACGATGCCCACCGACGCGATGCCCGCGGCGCCGAGCACGCGCGGCACGCGCCCGGTGGCGTCGGGCGCCGTCTCCGAGCCCGGGCCGAGGAGCATGATCACGAACACGAAGAGCACCACGACGGCGCCCACGTACACGATGAGCTGCACGGCCACGAGGAAGTGCGCCGCGAGCGTGATGTAGAGCCCCGCGAGCGAGAGCACGTGCACGAAGAGCCCCACCGCGTTGCGGATGGGGTTGCGGAGGGTCACCGTCGCGAGCGCGCTCGCCACGGCCAGGGCCGCGAAGAGCGAGAATGCGATGATCTCCTGGGTCGACGACGGGTTCACGCGTTTACTCCTCCCCACGAGGGCTGCTCGTGGCCGATCGCCGCTTCGAACTCGTGGCGGAACAGCTTGAGGATCCCCAGCATCGGCATCGCCGCGCCGTCACCGAGGGCGCAGATCGTGTTGCCCATGATGTTGTTCGCCACGTCGAGCAGCGTGTCGAGGTCCTGCCGGGTGGCCGTGCCGTTCGCGAACTTGGTACACAGCCGGGCCATCCACGCGCAGCCCTCGCGACACGGCGTGCACTGTCCGCACGACTCGTGGGCGTAGAAGAGCATGAGGTTCTCGGCCGCGCGCACCATCGACGTGGTGTCGTCCATCACGATGGCGCAGCAGGTGCCGAGCATCGTGCCCAGCCCGCGCATCGTGTCGACGCCCATGGGCACGTCGAGGTGGCTCTTGCCGTGCCACCGATGCAGCGGGTGCTTGGGGTCCGGCGCGTTCACCAGGTCTTGCTCGCGCAGCACCGGCGTCGAGCTGCCGCCGGGGATCACGGCCTTGAGCTTGCGGCCCTTGCGCACGCCGCCGCCGAGGTCTTCGATGAGCTCGCGCAGCGTGATGCCCACGGGGGCCTCGTACACGCCGGGCCTGTTCACGTGGCCCGACACGCCGTAGAGGCGCACGCCGCCGTCTTTCATGTCGTGGAGGCGCGAGAGCTTCGAGAAGTTGTCGCCGCCCATCTCGATGATGGTGGGCACCGTCGCGAGCGTCTCGAGGTTGTTCACGATCGTCGGCGCGCCGAAGGCGCCCACCACCGCGGGGAACGGCGGCTTGAGCCGCGGCTCGCCGCGCAGCCCCTCGAGCGAGTTGAGGAGCGACGTCTCCTCGCCGCAGATGTAAGCGCCCGCGCCCGCGTGGATCACGATGTCGAGCTTGAAGTCTTTGCCCAGCACCTTGTCGCCGAGGTAGCCCTTGCGGCGCGCCTCGCGCACGGCCTCTTCCATCCGGCGAATGGCGAGCACGAGCTCGCCGCGGATGTAGCAGTAGACCGAGTGCACATCGAGGGCGAGGGCCGCGATGATGAAGCCCTCGACGCAGCGGTGCGGGTCGAGCTCCATCAGCGTGCGGTCTTTGATGGTGCCGGGCTCGCCCTCGTCGGCGTTCACCGCGATGTAGTTGGGCTTGCCGGGGACGGGCTTGAGGAAGCCCCACTTCATGCCCGCGGGAAAGCCCGCGCCGCCGCGCCCGCGGAGGTTGGCGGCCTTCACCTCTTCGACGAGCTTCGCGGGCTCCATCGTGAGGGCCTTGCGCAGCGCGCTGTAGCCGCCCGAGCGCTCGTACGCGTCGATCGTCCAGCTCTGCGGGGTGCCGTAGTTCTTCGTGAGGATGCGAGGATTCTCGACAGGCATGTCGCTCACTTGCTCCCGGGGTTGGCGAGGATGCCTACCGGAGAGAACGCTCCCTTGACCTTGTCGTCGCGGCGCTTGCGGGCCTCGTCGAGGATCTCGTCGAGCTTCTCAGGGGTCAGATTCTCGTAGTAGCGGTCGTTGAGCTGGATCATCGGCCCGCCCGCGCAGGCCGCGAGGCACTCGGCCTTGAGCAGCGTGAACTCGCCGTCCTTCGTGGTCTCACCACAATGGACGCCGAGCTTCTTCTCCAGGCAGTGGGTGATCTCGCGCGCGCCGGCGAGCTCGCACGAGAGAGTGCGGCACACCCAGATCACGTTGCGACCGACCTTCTTCTGCATGAACAGCGTGTAGAAGGTCACGACGCCCTGCACGTCCGCGGTGGAGATCCCGAGGGTCTTCGCCACGTACGCGATCACGTCTTCGTTGATGTGCCCGTTCTGCTCCTGACAGATGTGCAGGAGAGGGATCGTCAACGCCTGCTTCGTCGGATATCGCGGGAGCAGTTCGTCAAGGATCGCCTTGCGGTCGGGGGTGAGCTCGAACGCCATGGTCAGATGCTGTTGCTTTCCGGCACGCGTCGCGGTGACTCCGCGCTCGCCGCGCCCTCTGAAACCGCCGCAGAATCGCGGTGGGGATCCCGCGGCGGGCGGGACGCTAGTCAGTCACCCCGCCGGGTGTCAATACACCGCGCTTGCCCGCCTCGAAGTTGACGCCCCTCGGCGCCGCCGAGTGATCGTCGGGTCAGCGTCGACGGGCGGTGAACCGCATCGCATTTGCGCGCAACAAGTACAGGCAGATTCTCAAGTTCTGCCTCGCTGGCGCCGTTGTTATTCGGTGAGGCAATGGGCGGCAGTGGCATCACGACCGCAGACAAAGCATGGCGCGTGGCGCGCGGGCACACGGGGCAACCTACCGGTTGCGTGGGCACGCGTACTGCTATCGCTTTCCCTTGACTCTAGAGGCGCCTTACGAACGGCGCCCGCACGCAGGGAGCAGAGCCCGATGACCACCAAGACCGCTCTCCTTCTGGTGATGGCCCTCACGGCGCTCGACGGGTGCGCGACCGCTCCTGCGACCGACGCCACCGCGAGCACGACCCCGCGGCACCGCCGTCGCTCGGTGGCACAGCCTGGCGCGGAGGCCCCGAGCGCCCCTCGCTCGAACGCCGCGCCGCAGCCGGTGCCATCGTCGAACCTCGCCCTCATCCCCGCGACGGCGCGCGCCGACGGGCGCCGCAGCGACGGCGGTGCGATGGAGGCGCGCACGGCCCCGCGCTCGATCGGCACCCCCGTGGTGCGCAGCGGCGACGACGTCGGAGAGCTCCACGCCCAGTGGGCGGTGCTCGACGGCCGCGCGCGGGTTCGATGCGACGGCACCCCGCCGGCGCTCGTGCCGAGCACGCAGTCGCCCTACGAGCCCGGCAGCGCCGCGATCGTGCGCGCGTTCCTCCCGGTGGAGCGTCGCGTGATCGCGTGCCTGCCGCCGACCGACGCGCGCGGTCGCCTGCCCACCCACGGCATGTTCGCGCGCAGCGGCGCGCCCACGGAGTTCACCTTCCCGGGCGTGACGCTGACGCGCGAGCAGGCGACGTGCGTGGGCGAGGCCCTGTGCGCGGTGCGCATGCCGGCGTTTCGCGCGCCTGTGGCGCCCGTCGACTACGAAGTGCTGGTGTACGTCAGCGCGACGCCGTAGCGACTACGCGAGTCGCGCCGCGATCCGCGCGAGAAAGGCCTCGGAGGCCGCGCGGGTGCCGAGCGCGCCGCCCACGTCGTGGGTGCACTCGCCCGCCTGCACGCACGCGCGCACGCAGTCTTCGATGAGGGCCTCGAGCTCGCGGTGCCCCAGGTGCGACATCATCAGCCCGACGGTGAGGAATGACGCGAAGGGGTTGGCGACGTCTTTGCCCGCGAGGGGAGGCGCGCTCCCGTGCACGGGTTCGAAGAGCCCGATGCGCTTGCCCGGGTGGAGGCTCGCGCTGCCCGCCATGCCAAGGCCGCCCTGGAGCGCCGCGCCGATGTCGGTGAGAATGTCGCCGAAGAGGTTGCAGGTGACGATCACCTGCATGCTCGCGGGGTCTTGCACCATGTACATCGCCATCGCGTCGACGTAGGCGTGCACGGCCTGGATGCTCGGGTACTCCTTCGCGACCTCGCGAAACACGCGGAGCCACAGCTCGTGCGCGTGGCGCATGGCGTTGCTCTTGTCGGCCATGTGCACGCGCGTGACGCCGCGCTCGACTGCGTACTCGAAGGCGGCGCGGATGATGCGCTCGACGCCCTTGCGAGTGTTGATGTCCTCGTTGATCGCGATCTCGTCGGGGGTGCCGCGGCGCACCTGCCCCCCCACGTTGACGTAGAGGCCCTCGGTGTTCTCGCGAAAGATCACGAAGTCGATGTCCTTCTCGCCGAAGTGCTTGAGCGGCGAGAGGCGATCGGCGAGGCAGCGCACCGGCCGAATGTTGGCGTAGAGCTCCAGACCGAAGCGAAACCCGAAGAGAATGTCGATGGCGTGCTGGTTGGACGG
>CAISKJ010001184.1 GCA_903885885.1 uncultured delta proteobacterium | reverse complement strand
TCTTCGGAGGAGCGGCGGTGACACACGACGACGTTCCATCCGTCGGCGAGGCAGCCGAGCGCCACGGCCCGCCCGATGCCCCGCACGCCGCCCGGAATGAGCGCCGTGCGCGGCGTCACCGCGCGCCCGTGACGCGGCCCACGACCCACTCGGCGACACGCGGCACGAAGAAGTTCGCGGCGAGGAGGGCGCGGCTCTGCGCGTCGACGAGGATCTCGAAGCCGGGGCGCTCGAGCGCCGCGAGGCCGCGGCCCACGATGGTCTGCGCGGTGAGCGTGCTGGTGACCTTGTAGATCTTCGGCAGCGGGCCCTGGCCGCGGAGCATCGGGGTGTCGCCCGCCGGGGGGCACAGCGCGCGCACGTCGATGTGGGTGCCGAGGAGCTCGTCGCGCAGCGCCCGCGCGACGCCCACCACGGCGTACTTCGAAGCCGAGTAGGCGCCCACCTCGGGGGCGGCGCGCAGCCCCGCGATCGAGGCGACGAAGAGCATCACCGAGCGCCCCTGCGTCGACGCCTCGCGCAGGAGCGGCAGCGCCGCCTGCGCGACCTTCACCGAGCCCAGATAGTTGATCTCGCTGAGGCGTCGAAACTCGCTCACGGGCATCGACTCGATGGAGCCGAAGCGCAGCACGCCCGCGCTGTTGATGCAGTGCGCGAGCGGGCCGAGCGCCGCGCGGGCGCCCTGGAGCGCGACGGCGAAGGCCTCGTCGTCGGCGAGGTCGACAGCGGCGCAGTGCACCTTCGCGCCGGGGAGCATCGCGCGCGTCGCCTCGAGACCGTCGGCGTCGCGGTCGAAGAGGGCGAGGGAGGCGCCCCGGCGCGCGAGGCGCACGGCGAACTCGCGGCCGAAGCCGCTCGCGGCGCCCGTGATGACCCACGCGCCCTTCGCGAACGGCGCGAGGCCGCTCATCGCTTGCGGCCCTTGGTGTCGGACAGCTTGCGCATCGCCGCGATCTGGTCGGGCGGCACGGCGCCTTGCATCTGCTTCATGAGCTCGTCGGGCGAGGTGTTCATCGCCATGTCGCGCAGGCCCGGGGGCATCGCGCCCATGAGCCCCTGCAGCTGATCGACGATGTCGGACCGCTGCGAGAGCTTCGCCGCGACCGCCTCCTGCGCGCGCTCGAAGGCCCGCGCGTCGCCCGACATCATGGCCTGCTGCAGGCCCATGAGGGTGTCGGCGCCGAGCGAGTTCGTGATGCTCGCCATCATGGCCATGAAGTCGTCGCCGCCGGGCATTCCGCCGGGCATTCCCCCCGGCATACCCGGCATGCCCATGGGCATCACGGCGCCCTCGGCGGCCATGTCGTCGTCGTCTTCGTCGCCCGCTTCGTCGTCGAGGGCGACCCACTCGCCGACCTCGTCGACCTCGGCGATCACGGCGTCGTAGGTGGCCGATTTCGCGGGCGCCACCGACGGGATCACGAACACGCCGCGGTCGTCGTCGTGGTCGGCGAGGGCGTCGCCGAGAAAGTCCCACAGCGTCTCGAGCAGGGCCTCGCCGTCGCCGCCGAAGGGCACCGGGGTGTACACGAGCCCGCCGTCGGTGAGCAGGCGCACTTCGAACGACGCGCCCGACTCGGCCTTGAGCCGGAGCCGCGACGGGTCCGACGCGGCCTCGCCCGCGGGCGGCAACGCTTCGAACACAGAGGGCGGGAGCTTGATGAGCGCGACGGTCTCGATGGCCATGATGGGCGCCGTTATCTCCCCCGATGCGCCCGCCGCGCAACGTCTTTTGACCGTCGCCCGCCGCCCTCGAATCGTCGCGCCTGCGAAGCCCCGATCCGCGGCGAGAGGGCTGGCACTCGCGGGGGCGAAGCCGGTACCTTCCGCGGCCACTATGCAGTCCCGCAGCAGCGTCCCCTCCGCGTGGGTGGTTCACAAGTTCGGCGGCACCAGCGTCGCCAACGCCGATCGGTACCGCAACGCCGCGCGCATCGTGGCCGACGAGCCCGGCGCGCGGAAGGCCGTCGTGGTCTCCGCGATGTCGGGCGTCACCGACGCGCTCCTCGCGCTCGTGAACCGCGCGCGGCGCCGCGACGCGGGCTACCGCGACGCCCTCGACGCCCTGCACACGCGCCACGTCGAGGCCGCGCGGGCGCTCCTTCCCCCCGACGCGGCGGCGCGCATCGAGGCCGTGCTCGCGGCCGACGCGCGCGACCTCGCCGACGTGCTCCGCGCCGTGTGGCTGGGCCGCAGCGCGTCGGAGCTCACCGAGGAGCTCGTGTCGGGCTACGGCGAGGTGTGGTCGGCGCAGATGCTCCACGCGCACCTCGCCGCGCAGGGCGTCGACAGCGCGTGGATCGACGCGCGCGCCCTCCTCGTGGTGCACCCGAGCGAGCTCGGGCCGCGCATCGACTGGGTGGTGTCGGGCGACCGCATGCGCGACTTTCTGTCGGCCAACACCGCGACAACGTTGGTGATTACGGGCTTCGTGGCCGCCACGCCGGAGGGCGCTCCCACCACCCTCAAGCGCAACGGGAGCGACTTCTCCGCGAGCATCTTCGGCGCGCTCCTCGAGGCGCGCGAGATCGTGATCTGGACCGACGTCGACGGCGTGCTCTCGGCCGATCCGCGGCGCGTGCCCGAGGCCGAGCTGGTGCCCGAGATGTCCTACGACGAGGCCTGCGAGCTGGCGTACTTCGGCGCCAAGGTGCTGCACCCGCGCACGATGGAGCCCGCCGTCGCCCGCGGGATCCCCATTCGCATTCGCAACAGCTTCAACGCCTCGCACCCGGGCAGCGTGATCCGCGCCGCGTCGGCCGTGGGGCGCCGCGCGGTGCCCGTGTCGGGCTTCTCCACCGTCGACCGCGTGGCCCTCGTCAACGTCGAGGGCACCGGCATGATCGGCGTGCCCGGCGTGGCCCAGCGCATCTTCGGCGCGCTGCGCGAGGTGGGCGTGTCCGTGATGCTCATCTCGCAGGCGAGCTCGGAGCACTCGGTGTGCTTCGCCGTGCCCGAGGCGCAGGGCAACGTCGCGCGCGAGGCCGTCGAGCGGGCCTTCGAACGCGAGCTCGCCGCGGGGCAGCTCCACCGCGTCGAGGTCGAGACGGGGCAGAGCGTGCTGGCCGCCGTGGGCGACGCGATGGCCCACGCGCCCGGCGTGGCCGCGCGCTTCTTCGCCGCGCTCGCCAAGGCCGGCGTCAACGTGCGCGCCATCGCGCAGGGCAGCTCGGAGCGCAACCTCTCGGTGGTGATCCACGGCGCCGACGCGACGCGCGCGCTGCGGGCCGTGCACGCGGGCTTCTACCTCTCGGAGCGCGTGCTCTCGCTGGGTCTCGTGGGCCCCGGGCAGGTGGGCCGGGCGCTCCTCGCGCAGCTCGCCGAGCAGGCGCCGGTGCTGCGCGCGCGCTTCAAGCTCGACATCCGCCTGCGCGGCGTCGCCGACTCGAGGCGCATGCTGCTCTCCGAGAAGGGCATCGCGCCGGAGACGGCCCTCGCGGCGCTGGCGCGCGACGGCGTCGCGCTCGACATGGCCCAGCTCGCCGCCCACGTGGGCGCGCCGCACCTGCCGCACGGCGCCATCGTCGACTGCTCCGCCAGCGAGTCGGTGGCCGCGCTCTACGACGCGTGGCTCGCGCGCGGCCTCCACGTGGTGACGCCCAACAAGCGCGCGGGCGCGGGGCCCGTCGCGCGCTACCGCGCCCTGCGGCAGTGGGGCGCGCGCGGCCGCCACTGGCTCTACGAGGCCACGGTGGGCGCGGGGCTCCCGGTGATCACCACGCTGCGCGACATGGTGCAGACCGGCGATCGCATCGAGCGCGTCGAGGGCGTGCTCTCGGGCACGCTGTCGTACGTGTTCAACGTCTTCGACGGCACGGTGCCCTTCTCCGAGGTGGTGCGCGACGCGCGGGCCCGCGGCTACACCGAGCCCGACCCCCGCGACGACCTCTCGGGCATGGACGTCGCGCGCAAGCTCGTGATCCTGGCGCGCGAGATGGGCGTCGAGCTCGAGCTCGGCGACGTGGAGGTGGAGAGCCTCGTGCCCGCGCACGCCGCGGGGGCCGCGAACGCCGAGGAGTTCCTCGACCTCCTGCGCGCCTCCGACGACGCGATGGCGGCGCGGGTGCGCGACGCGCGCGCCGCGGGCTCGCGGCTGCGCTACGTGGGCGTGGTCGACGCCTCGGGCAAGGCGCGCGTGGCCCTCGCGCCGTACTCCGAGCACCACGCCTTCGCGCGCCTCGCGGCGACCGACAACATCTTCGCGTTCACCACCGCGCGCTACCCGGCCGCGCAGCCCCTCGTCGTGCAGGGGCCCGGCGCCGGTCCCGCGGTCACGGCGGGCGGCGTCTTCGCCGACGTGCTGCGCCTCGCCTCGTGGCTCGCCGGGGCCTCGGGTTAGCTACCGCGGCGCGCGCGCCCGCAGCGCCTCGATGCGCCGCGCGGCGCGCGCCAGCACCGCGGCGTCGACGCCCTCGCGGGCCAGCTCGCCGAGGCGATCGGTGAGGTGAGGCCCGAAGCCGTGCGCGTACTGCCAGTACGCGTTGTCGGGGGCTGCGCGCAGTAGTGCGCCCATCGCCGCCGTGACGCGCGCGCGATCGTCGCCGCGCCCCGCCCCTGCTCTCACGCGCAGAAACGCGCCCACCACGGGGCCCAGCGCGCCCGCCGAGGTCTCGCGCGAAGCGGGCGTCGCGAGGGCCTCGGCGCGATCGGCCCACGCGTCGAGCGCGACGAAAGGTTGCGGCACCGACAGTGGCGCGAGCTCGGGCGCGAGCCACGCGCGGGTGATCACCGGCGCTCCG
>CAISKJ010001183.1 GCA_903885885.1 uncultured delta proteobacterium | reverse complement strand
TCCTCAAGGCCCTCATGGCCACGGGCTTTCGCATCACCAAGAAGGGCGTTCTGCTCTCGCTCGGCCCCGTGGCCGACCAATACCGCTTCGAGCGCGAGGCGCGCATCCTCCAGGCCCGCGGCCTCGCCCTCTACGCCACCCCGGGCACCGCCGCGGTGCTGCGCGAGCAGGGCATCGACTGCATCGTCGCCTGGAAGGACAGCGACGAGAAGAGCCCCGCCGCCGTGGAGCTCCTGAACAAGGGCGAAATCGACCTGGTGATCAACATCCCCCGGTCGTACGACCAGCAGGGGCGCCCCGACGGGTACCGGATCCGTCGCCGCGCGGTCGACATGAACGTGCCGCTGATCACCAATTTTCAGCTGGCGCGCGCGGTCGTCGACGCCCTCGACCCCGCCCACCCGGTGGAGCTCAAGCCCCTCGACTGGGCGAGCTACCTCGCCCGCCGCGAACGGGCTTCTTAAGTCTTCGCTCAAGGTTCGGCCGTCGGCCGCCGTTCCCTTGAGTGCATGAACACGGATCTCGCCGAATGCGCGGCGCAGCCCCCGGGGCAGCGCACCTCCCAAGCGATCGCGCGGGTGTTCGTGCGAAAGGCCCGCGTGCGCGCCGCCTCGGTGCTGGCCGCGGTGCAGGGCGTCGCCGTGGTCGCGATGCTCCCGGTGCTCTTCGAACAGCGCGCCCGGTCGCCGGGGGCGATCTGGATGGCCCTCGCCTTCGCGGGGGCGCAAGCGTCGCTTCCGTGGCTCATGAAGCGAATCGGGCGCGTGCGGCACCTCACGCAGGTGAGCGTCGCGCTGGGCCTGTGCGCGGCCTGGATGGCAGCGCTGGCGGTGCCCAACCTCCGCGGCGCGGCCATGCTCTGGATGGCCCTCTCGCCCGTGTGGGCCGGGGTCACCGTCGGGGTGCCCTCGGCGTGGCGCTGGATGGGCCTGCACGGAGCCTGCGCCGTGCTCCTCGTGGCGGCCCGCCTCGCGGGGCTGCGCTACGGCACGCTGCCCGCGTGGGGGGCCGCCGAGGTGTCGGCGCTCGCGGTGACGGTGCTCGCGCCGGCGGTCTGCGCGATGCTGCTCTCGACCAACGAGCGCCTCCGCGCCGACGCCGAGGAGGAGCGCGCGCGGGCGATGGAAGACCTCCGCTTCGCCAACCGTCAGCTCGCCCAGGCCCGTGACTCGGCGCGCGCCGCCGAGCGCACCAAAGGGGTCTTTCTCGCGGCCATGAGCCACGAGATTCGCACCCCCATGAACGCCGTCATCGGCATGACGGGGCTCCTGCTCGATACGCCCCTCGACGAGGTGCAGCGGTCCTACGCCGACACGGTGCGCTCGTCGGCCGACGGGCTGCTCACGATCATCAACGACATTCTCGATTTCTCGAAGATCGAGGCCGGGCGCCTCGAGCTCGAGATCATCGATTTCGACCTCGAGCAGGCGCTCTCCGAGGGCCTGCGGCTCTTCGCGGAGCAGGCGCGCGCCCGCAAGGTGATTCTCACGGCGCGCGTGGCGAAGGGCGTGCCCTCGCGCGTGAAGGGCGACCCCGGGCGGCTCCGTCAGGTGGTGCTCAACCTCATCGGCAACGCGATCAAGTTTACCGAGCACGGCACGGTGCACCTCGAGGTGAGCGTGCAGCGCGGCGACCTCCTGCGCTTCGTGGTGCAAGACACGGGGGTGGGCATCCCCGCCGAGGCGATCCGGCGGCTCTTCACGCCCTTCTCGCAGGCCGACGAGTCCACCACGCGGCGCTTCGGCGGAACGGGCCTCGGGCTCGCCATCTGCCGTCAGCTCGTGACCCTCATGGACGGCACCATCGCCGTCAACAGCGAGGTGGGCCGCGGGAGCTCCTTCGCCTTCACCGCGAAGCTCCCCCGGGCCGAGGGCGCTACGGTGGCCGAGCGCGCGACGGAGCTCACCGTGCATCTGCCCCTCACGCCGCTCTTCGTCGCGCGCAGGCCTATTTCGAAGCCCGTCGTGACGCCGCAGGTTACGCCGCAGAGCGCGCGCGCGGCGGTCCCCTCACGGCCGCGGGTGCTCGTCGTCGAAGACAACGTGGTGAACCAGCGCGTGGCGCGCGCGCTCCTCGCGGCGCTCGGCTACGAGGCCGACGTGACGGCCAACGGGCGCGAGGCCGCCGAGGCCGTGGAGCGCATCGCGTACGCCATCGTGCTCATGGACGTGCAGATGCCCGTGATGGACGGCCTCGAGGCCACGCGGCTCATTCGCTCACGGGAGGCCCCGGGGGCGCGCGTCCCCATCATTGCGCTCACGGCCGACGCGATGAGCAGCAACCGGCGCGCGTGCCTCGACGCGGGGATGGACGACTTCCTCTCCAAGCCCATCCAGCGGCAGGCGCTCGCGGGCCTCCTCGAGCGCTTGTGCGCCCCGACGCGACCCGTCGCGGCGCACGGGTGACCGTCGAGGGAACGCCGCGCGCGACGCGGTTGCCTCTATACTGGCGCCATGAAGCACGCCCGCTGGAGCGGCGCCGTCCTCGCTCTCCTCGCCGCGTGCGAACGCGGATCGTTCGGCTCGCTGTCGCCCGACGGCGGCGTGCCGCTCGACGGCGCCGCGAAGCTGCGCGACGTCGGCCCGCAGACCGACTTCGCGGAGGTGGTCGACGCGCCGGCGCCGATGTTCGGGCGCGGCTTCACCGACCTCACGGGGCCCGTCGAGCGCGACGCGCCCTTTCGCATCGCGACGCCCGCCGCGACGATGGTCAACACCGACGACCTCGTCGCGCACGTGGGCGACCTCGACGCCGACGGCCGCGATGAGGTGGTGATCACCCACTGGATGAGCGGCGACATGCCGCGCGCCGCCCCCTACGCCGTGTACCGCTACGACCGGGCCGCGCGGGCGTTCGCGCGCGACGCGGCGGCCCGCCTGCCGGACATGCCGCCGCTCGCGGGCGTGGTCGACCTCGACGGCGACGGCCGCGACGACCTGCTCGCGCTCGACCGCGACCGGGCCATCGCGTGGGGCGCGCCGGAGGGCTTCGGCGAGCCCGTTCCGCTCGATCCCGCGCGCCTCGACTGGGGCAACTCGTACCGTATCGCGAGCTACTTCCTCGACGACCTCGACGACGACGGGTGGCTCGATCTGCTCGTCGCCTCGGACTGCTGTCGCACCCCGTGCCTCGACCTCCGCGTGCTCTTGCGCACGGGCCCCCGAACCTTTCAAGAGCGGCCGTCGACCCTCACGATCGACCAGGTGAGCCGCCCCTACACGGCCTTCTCGGCGCGCTTCGCCCCGGGCGAACGCGTGCTCATGTCGGTGGGGGCGAGCTGCGTCGATCCGCGCGGCGCGCCGGTGTTCTACCGCTCGGGCGCGCCCGACCCCGCGGGCTATCCGCACTTCGCCGAGTTCGACCCGACGCCGCCCGCGGCGCTCTTTCGCGAGATGCCGGGGAGCTTCCCGACCATCGCGGCCGCGTCTCCCATGACGGCCTGCGCCGACGACCTCGACAACGACGGCCTCCTCGACCTCGGCGTCGCCCTCGACCCGATGCACCTGCTGCTGCACGGCACAGCGCGGTGGCCCTTCGAAGACGCCTCGCCGCGCACAGGGGTCGCCTTCGCGCCCGCCGACAGCGGTAAGTCGATGATCCCATGGAGCATGATGTTTATCGACCTTGATCGTGACACGCGCCTCGACTGGCTCGTCGCCCACGGCAACGACCAGAAGGCGTGGTTCGATCCGCCGGAGCGCTTCATCGGGCCGCAGTCGGTGGGGCTCTACCAGGCCGTCGGGCCCATGCAGTTTCGCGACGTGAGCGCAGCGGTGAACCTGCAGCGCCGCGGCCAGTGGCGCACCCTCGCCGTCGAAGACTGGGACGACGACGGCGACGGCGACCTCGCCGTGGGCGGCCAGCACGAGCTGCCGCGGCTCTACCGCAACGACATCGAGAACGGCAACCACGGCGTCGTGCTGCGCCTCCGCGGCACCACGAGCAACCACCTCGCCGTGGGCGCCTGGCTCACCGTCTGGATCGACGAGGGCTCGACGCCGCTGCGGCGCTACGTGGGCGGCGTGGCGCAGAGCTTCGCCGTGCAGCGGCCCTTCGTCTCCGTGGGCCTCGGTCAGGCCACGCGCATCGCGCGCCTCCGTGTGACCTGGCCGTCGGGCACCGTGCAAGAGCTGCGAGACCTCGCCGCCGACCGCGCCCACACGATCGTCGAGCCGTCGGCCGTCACCGTGAGCCCCGCGACGCGTCGCGCGCCCGCCGACGGCGCGAGCGTGATCACGGTGCGGGTGACGCCCCGCGACCTCGGCGGCGCCCTGCGCGCCGACGCGCGCGTCGAGCTGTCACTCGCGGGCGACGGCACCCTCGAAGGGCCCCTCGCACAGGGCCCCGACGGGTGGGCCGCGCGCGTGCGAGCGC
>CAISKJ010001182.1 GCA_903885885.1 uncultured delta proteobacterium | reverse complement strand
TGCCCGCCGCGCCGGTCGCGCCGGTCGCGCCCGCGCCCATCGCGCCGGTGGCGTCCGTCGTCGTGGCGCCGCAGGCCTACGCGCCCGTCGCGCGTGCCCCGAGCCCCACGCTCCTCGACCCGCCGTCGCGGCCCGAGGCGCGCACCGACAACTTCGGCGCCGTCGCTGCGGGGGTCGTGCCTCAGCTCGTCACGATTCTCAAAGACGGCTCCGAGGGGGCCATCTACCGCCTAACCAACGCGCAGACCGACCTCGGGCGCTACGAGGGCACCATCACCCTGCCCGACGACCCGTACCTGTCGCCGCGGCACGCGCGCATCCTCCGCCGCAACGAGCGCTACTACCTCCGCGACCTGGGCTCGGTGAACGGCATCTTTCAGCGCATTCGCGAGCCCGTCGAGCTGCACCACGGCGACGTGGTGCTCGTGGGCCAGCAGGTGCTCCGCGTCGAGGTGCTCACCGACGCCGAGGTGTCGCTCGGGCCGGTGATGCACTACGGTGTGATGCTCTTCGGCACGCCCGAGCAGACGCGCCTCGCGCGTCTCGTGCAGCTCACGAGCGAGGGCATTCCGCGCGACGTCTATCACCTGTATCGTGACGAGACGGTGGTGGGGCGCGAGTCGGGCGACGTGGTGTTCACCGACGACGTGTTTCTCTCGCGGAGGCACGTGGCCTTCAAGCTCGACCGAAATCAGCGGAGGGTGATCGTGCGCGACCTGGGGAGTTCCAACGGCACGCTGGTGCTGTTCCGCGGTGAGCGCGAGATCGTCGACGGTGACATCTTTCGCATCGGGCACCACCTGTTTCGATTCGACGCCGCGCCTCGCGCCGCAGGGGGAGCGCCGCCGCGATGAACGAGGGTGCCATCAACCGCGCCGACGAGGGCGCCGCCGAAGTCCCGCCGCCGCCCGCGGCGGAGGCCGACGCCCCGCAGGAGCCCGCCGTGACAGAGACCCCCGTGACGGAGGCCGCCGCGGTGGCGGCCCCCGCGATCGAGCCCCCCAAGGCGGAGGCGCCCGCGGGCGAGGCCGTCACGCCGGGCGTCGTGCGCTTGCGCTTCGCGGGCCTCACCGACGTGGGGCGCATTCGCGAGCACAACGAGGACAACTACCTCATCGCCGACCTCACCGAGCACAAGCGCGTGCTCGACGAGGGCACCGTCACCCGCGACGTGGGCGCGCGCGGCCTTCTGCTCACGGTGTGCGACGGCATGGGCGGCGCGGCCGCGGGCGAGGTCGCGAGCCAGATGGCCGTCGACGTCATTCACGGCATTGTGCAAGACAGCGACGCGCCGGCCGACCGCGACCAGTTCGCGCAGCGCCTCGTGGCCTCGATTCAAGAGGCGGGGGCGCGCATCTTTCTCGCCGCGAAGAGCAACCGCGAGCGGCGCGGCATGGGCACGACGTCCACCGTGTCGGGCGTCTACGGCTCGACGCTCTTCGTGGGGCAGGTGGGCGACTCGCGCGCGTACCTCCTCCGCGGCTCGCACCTGCGCCAGGTTACGCGCGACCAGTCGCTCGTGTCGAAGCTCATCGAGGCCGGGCAGCTCAGCGAGTCCGAGGCCGAGACCTACGAGCACGCGCACATCATCTTGCAAGCGCTCGGCACCGCCGACACCGTGTCCGTCGATCTGTCGTACGTCGACCTGCGCAAGGGCGACGCCCTCATGCTCTGCTCCGACGGCCTCTCGGGGCTCGCGACCTTCGAACAGATTCGCGACGCGATGACCGACGTCGACGACCCCTACGCGTGCTGCCAGAAGCTCATCGAGCTGGCCAACGAGGCGGGCGGTCACGACAACATCACGGTCATCGTGGCGCGCTTCGACGGCGACCTGCCCGACCCTTCGCCCGACGACGACAACGGCTACCAGCCGTACGTGCTCCTCGAGCCCGTCGAGGCCATCATCGCGGGGCACGCCAGCACCTCGATGAAGGTGCCCGACCTCCCGCCGCCGGGCTCCGACGTCAAGCACTCGCTCTCGCTGCCGCCCGACATGCCCACCACCATGCGGGCCGTCGAGCCCGTCGAGCCGCCCGTGGTGCTCGACGCGCGCACGCGGCGCGAGCTCGGGCTCGAGCCCAAGAGCGGCGCGCTCGGGTGGGTGCTGCTCGCGCTCGCCATCGCGGTGGCGGCCCTCGCGGCGTGGCTCTTCACGCGCTCGTCGACCCCGCGCGACGCCCCCGAGGTGGTCGTTCCGACGCCCGACAACAGCAGCGCCGAGCCCTCGCAGGTGGAGCCCACGCAGGTGGGCGCGGCGACGCCCGTGCAGCCGCTGCCGGTCGCCGACGAAGACGCGGGCGCGCCCGACGCGGCGCCGTCCCCGTGAAGGCCGCGGCGCCGCGCCTCGACGGTCGCGCAAAGCCATGATTCGTCTCGTTCAAGAGTTCGGCGCGCACGCGGGGAGGCAGCTCCCCTTCGACAAAGATCGCGTTCGCATCGGTCGCGCCCCCGACGGCGACGTGGTCTTCGACGCCAACGTCGACCTCGACGCGTCGGGCCGTCACTGCGAGATCCTCCTCGTCGACGGCTCGTACACGGTGGTCGACACGGGCAGCCGCAACGGCACCTTCGTCAACAGCGTGCGGGTGCAGCGGCAGCAGCTCAAGCACAACGACGTGGTCGAGTGCGGCCGCGGCGGCCCGCGGCTGCGCGTCGAGATCCCCGCCGGGGCGCAGGGCGTCCCCGCGGCGTCGCAGGCCTTCCTGGGCGCGTCGGGGCCCGTGTCGTACGCGCCTCCCTCGCTGGCGCCCCCCGCGGCCTCGCAGCCGAACCCCTTCGCGGCGGGCGTCGCCGCGCAGCCGTCGCCCGCCTTCGGCGGCGGGAGCGGCACCGTCGCGATGCCCCAGATGGCGCACCCCGGCATGCCGCACCCGGGCATGGCGCACCCCGGTGGGAGCCCGCCCGCGTTCGCGCCGCCCTCGCACGAGCCCGCGCCGTCGCCGGGGCAGTCGATGGTGGCCTCGATGCCCGGCGAGGCGCGCGTGGGCAAGCGCACCGTGGCCCTGATGATCGATCAGGCCCTCGTTGCGCACGCGCAGCGGGGCAGCTCGCAGCGCGGCCTCAAGGTGATGGTGGGCCTGCTCACGGGCCTCGTGCTCGCGGGCCTCGGCGCGGGCGCGTGGTACGTCGCCACCGAAGACCGATCGTCGAACAACGGTTCGAACCGCGGCGGCGACCCGAGCACCGTGGGCGCGCGCATCGCGTCGTCCAACGAGGGCAACATCTACCTCCTCGCCATGCGCGCCGCCGACGGGCGCGTGCGGGGCTTCTGCACGGGCTTCGCGGTGAACGAAACGCTCGTCGCCACCAACGCCCACTGCGTGCGCATGGTCACCGCCGAGACGGCGCGCGGCGCGCAGCTCGTGGTGCTGCGCAACAAGGGCAACGGCGAGATGCTGCCCGCCGCGCCGGTGTACCTCGACGCGCGCTTTCAGAACGCGCAGATGAGCCGCGGGGGCGCGGGCTACGACGTGGGCCTCGTGCAGGTGTCGTCGCGGCTCGCGGGCTGGGTCACGCTCGCGCCCGACGGCGAGCTCTTCGCCCTGCGCGAGGGCGACGCGGTGTTCGTCTACGGCTTCCCCGGCATGACGATGAACGAGCGCTCGCCCGTGGCGACGATCACCCTCGGGCTCCTCAACCGCGTGACCGATTTCTTCGACGGCGTGGCGACGGCGCCCACCGCGCAGAAGCTCCAGCATAGCGCGCAGACCGCGGGCGGGTCGTCGGGCAGCCCGATCTTCCTCCCGTCGGGGTCGGTGATCGGCGTCAACGCGGGCAGCCTCTCGGACGACGAGCACCAGGTGGTGATCGACCCGAGCAACGGGCAGCGCCGCGAGGTTGAGGTCAACCGCGGGTCGAACTTCAAGTACGGGATGCGCGCCGACCTCATTCGTCAGGCGATGGCCTCGGTGGGCGCGCGCCAGCCGTGATGGGACCGAGAACTCACAACGGCGAGGAGACGTCGCGCGGGGCGCTGCGGGCTCTCGCCAACGGACGGGTTTCCGTCTAGTCTGGCGACCGCGGCATGGCGAAGCTGGTGATCACCGGTCCCGAGGGCCAGTTGGAGCGAGAGCTCTCCGCGGTCAACACCCTAGGGAGACACCCCAACAACAGCGTTCAGCTCCTCGACCGCATCGTGTCGAAGGAGCACTGCGTGGTCGAGTACCGCGGCAACCGCTGGTATTTGCGCGACCTCGGCTCGCTCAACGGCACCTACGTGAACGACCAGCGCGTCGCCGGCGAGGCGGTGCTGCACCACGGCGACCAGATCGCCCTCGGCAACACGCGCGCGATCTTTCACGAGCCCACAGCGGTCGTCGCGCCCTCGTCGCACGGCAGCGGCGCCTACGCGGCCGCCACGCAGGCGCCC
>CAISKJ010001181.1 GCA_903885885.1 uncultured delta proteobacterium | reverse complement strand
TTGGTGAGCGTGGTGGTGCGTGCGTGCGTGCGCGCGACGCTCACCTCGGGGCCCGTGGCGCCGTCGGCGAGGGAGAGCACCGCGCGCTGCGTCCATCCGTTGCCCGACCACGCGATGGCCACCGCGACGCTCCCGCGCTCGGAGGACGCATCGGGCCCGACGGTCTCGGAGACCGCACAGGGCGCGTCGTCGGGCGTGTCGATGGTGAGGGGAGGGAGCGCGTCGCGGGTGCCGTCGGCCTGGCGCGTGACGGCGATGGCGCACAGGGCCGACGGGTCGATCGTGGCCTCGACGAGGCCGTTGGAGAGCGTCCACCGCAGGCCGCTGCGGCGCGCCGTTGCCACGGTGGCCTCGGTGCGCACGCCCGCTGCGCGGACGGGGCGACGCGCGCTGGAACCGCAGGCCGCCGGGAACACCTCGCAGAGCGGCGACGCGGGGGCCTCTTCGGCGAAGGAGCCCGCCGCGCCAGCGGCGAGGGCGGAGGTCACGCGGCGCGCGCGGGCGTCGAGCCAGGCGCGGCGGCGGGCCTGCCACTCGCGGCGGTAGTAGTAGGCCCAGCGGTGCCACGCGTGGCTGTTGCTGTCGCCGTACCAGGTTTCGTCTTCGTCGTAGCCGCCGATGCCCTCGATCGAGAGGCCCTCGAACTCGATGATGGCCTCAGGGGGAGTGATCGCCGCGGTGTCGGCGTTAGGGGCTTGCGCGGCTTGGGTGGCGTTGGGGGCGGCGGGTGAGGGCGACGGTGCGGTGGCGTTGTGTGAGGGAGGGGCGGGAGACGGTGGCCGGTGCGTGTGCGGCGGGAGCGTGACGCGCGGCCGCGGCGTTGGCGTGTGGTGGGCCCGCGCCGCGGGGAGGGCCGACAGCATCGCCCACGCGGCGACGCACAGGAACACGGGCACCGAGAGCGGGAGCACTTCGCTGCGGAGTCGCGCCATGCCGTGCTGTGACGCGACATGGTGTGAGAAGTTCCGCGCGGGTGAAGATCGTCGCGACGGGCTGCGTAGCGGCTGATACGCGGTGCGCAGAAGCCGCTTGCGTCGGGCGGCGCATCCATCGATCGTGCGGGCCACCCTTATGGCCGCATCGAACGCACCGCTCGCCGCGAAGCTCCCGTCGCCCTCGGAGTACATCTCCAACGACGACATTTTTGGTCGCTTCGTCGACTATGTGACCGCGAAGAACCTGTCGCTCTATCCCGCGCAGGAAGACGCGCTCCTCGAGATTCTCGCGGGGCGCAACGTGGTGCTCAACACGCCCACGGGCTCGGGCAAGAGCCTCGTCGCGACGGCCATGATTTTCAAGGCCATGTGCGAGGGCAAGCGCTCGGTCTACACGTGCCCCATCAAGGCGCTCGTGAACGAGAAGTTCTTCTCGCTCTGCGAAGACTTCGGGCCCGACAACGTGGGCATGCTCACGGGCGACGCGAGCATCAACCGCGACGCGCCCATTCTGTGCTGCACCGCCGAGATTCTCTCGAACATGTGCCTGCGCCAGGGGCACTGGGCGAACGTCGACTACGTGGTGATGGACGAGTTTCACTACTACTCCGACCGCGACCGCGGGTCGGCCTGGCAGATTCCCCTCCTGGTGCTCTCGAGCGGCACCTTTCTTCTCATGTCGGCCACCTTCGGCAACACCGACTTCTTCGAGAAGGAGCTCACCAAGCTCACGGGCAAGGGCACCACCGTGGTGCGCTCGACGAAGCGCCCCGTGCCCCTCGACTTCGAGTACCGCGAGACGCCGCTGCACGAGACCGTGGCCGACCTCGTGAAGCACTTTCACCACCCCGTTTACATCGTGAACTTCACGCAGCGCAGCGCCGCCGAAGAGGCCCAGAACCTCATGAGCGTCGACTTCTGCACGAAGGAAGAGAAGAAGGCCATTCACGAGGCCCTCAAAGACGTTTCGTTCGATAGCCCCTACGGCAAAGAGGTGCAGAAGTTCGTGCGCCACGGCGTGGGCATTCACCACGCGGGGCTCTTGCCCCGCTACCGACTGCTCGTCGAGAAGCTCGCGCAGCAGGGGCACCTGAAGATCATCTGCGGCACCGACACGCTCGGCGTGGGCGTGAACATCCCCATTCGTACGGTGCTGTTTACGAAGCTCTGCAAGTTCAACGGCGAGAAGACCACCATTCTCTCGGTGCGAGATTTTCAGCAGATTGCGGGGCGCGCGGGGCGCAAGGGCTTCGACGACCAGGGCTGGGTCGTGGCGCAGGCGCCGGAGCACGTGATCGCCAACCTCGCCCTCGAGAAGAAGGCCGGCGGCGACGCGGCCAAGTTTCGCCGCATGGTGAAGCACAAGCCCCCGGAGCGCGGCTACGTGCACTGGGACAAGAGCACCTTCGAGCGCCTCTCGACCTCGCTCCCGGAGCCCCTCGTGTCGCGCTTCAAGGTCACGCACTCGATGGTGCTCAGCGTGATTCAACAGGGCGAGCGCCTCCACGACGGGTGCCGCAGCCTCGCGCGGATTCTTCGCGCGTCGCACGGCACGCCCGTCGAGCGCAGGCGCCACGGCGAGCACGCGTGGACGCTGTTCAAATCGCTCATCGGCGCGGGCGTGGTGCGCAAGGTGCCGCGCGAAGAGGGCGGCGAGCGCTTCGAGGTGAGCACCGAGCTCCAGGTGGACTTCTCGCTGCACAACACGCTGGCCCTGTGGCTCCTCGACACGCTGCCGAAGATGGACCCGGAGGCGCCGGACCACGCGCTCGACGTGCTCACCATGGTCGAGGCCACCGTCGAGAACCCCGACATCATTCTTCAGAAGCAGCTCGATCGCATCAAGACCGAGGCGATGGCCGAGATGAAGGCCCAGGGCGTGGAGTTCGAGAAGCGCATCGAGGCGCTCGAGAAGCTCGAGTACCCGAAGCCCCACCGCGATTTCATCTACGCCACCTTCAACGATTTTGCCCACGCGCACCCGTGGGTGGGCGAAGAGAACATTCGCCCCAAGAGCGTGGCGCGCGAGATGTTCGAGACCTACTCGTCGTTCGCCGACTACATCAAAGAGTACGAGCTGCAGCGCTCCGAGGGCGTGCTGCTGCGGTACCTGTCCGACGTGTACAAGTTCCTCGTGCAGAGCGTGCCGCTCAGCGTGCGGTCGCCCGAGGTGTACGAGGTCATCAACTATTTTCGCACGATGATCCGCGACATCGACTCGTCGCTCGTCGACGAGTGGGAGGCCCTGCACGCCGACCCCGACGACGAGTTCGTCGACGTGACCTCGCGCAAGAAGCCCGACGCGCCGCCGCCCGCGAAGGACATCACCGCCAACGAGCGCGCCTTCACCGCCGCGATTCGCCGCGCGATGTTCTCGTTCATTCGCGCCGTGGCCAACCGCGACTGGTTTACCGCCGCGCGCCTCATCGACCACCGCGAGGGCGAAGACCCCTGGACGGCCAAGCACATCGAAGACGCCATGGTGCCCTTCTTCGAGGAGCACGCCACGCTGCGCGTGGATCACCCCGCGCGGTCGCCGCGCAACACCCTCATCGACCACAACGCCGACGGCACCTGGCGTGTTCGTCAGGTGATGGTCGACAGCGAGGAGCACAACGACTGGGTCGTCGAGGCCACCGTCGACCTCGCCCTCTCGCGTGAGCGCGACCGCGCCGTGATCCACCTCGACCGCATCGGAACGTGATCGCGAAGCGCGCGCCCGCCGCCGTGCTGATCGCCCTGGGCGTCGCGCTGCGCGCGCGGGCGGTCGGCTTCACCCGCGTCGCCGACGACTGGTACCACCTCTCGATGGCCGAGGGCTCGTACCCGGTGCATCGCGCGCCGTGGGCGTTCTACGACTTCATTCGCGCGACGCCCGCCGAGCACGCGGCCCTGCTCGCGCGCGGCACCTTCCCCTGGTGGACGGACCCCGACCTTCACATCGCCGCGTGGCGCCCCCTCGCGAGCGTTTCCCTCTGGCTCGACCACGCCCTGTGGGCGCGCAGCACCGTCGCCGCCCACGCGCACTCGCTCGCCTGGCTCGCGGCCCTGCTCGTCGCCGCGTGGTGGTGGTTCGTTGCGATCCTCCCGCGCCGCGTGGCGCTCGTGGCCCTCGCGCTCCTCTGCGCCGACGAGGCGCTCACCGTACCGACCGCGTGGCTGGCCAACCGTCCGTCGCTCATGTCGGGCGTCTTCGGGCTCGTCGCGATGGGCGCAATGGCCCGCCGCCGCGCCGCGCCCACGCGCGGTGAGAGCGGCCGCGTCGCGGCGCTCACGCTCGCCTCGATGGCCTCGGGCGAGTACGGCTTCGCCCTCGCGGGCTGCGC
>CAISKJ010001180.1 GCA_903885885.1 uncultured delta proteobacterium | reverse complement strand
CGTCGACACGCTGCGCGTGTTCGTGCCCGTCACCGAGCGCGAGAGCGCGGGCCTCCGCGTCGACGCCGAGGCGACCGTCACCGTCGACGCGCTCCCCGATCGCGCGTTCACCGGGCGCGTGGTGCGCCTCGCGCCGGCCTTCGATCCCGTGACGCGCACGCTCGACGCCGAGGTGCACCTCGACAACCGCGCGGGCCTCCTGCGCCCCGGCATGTACGGCCGCGCCGAGGTGGTCACCGCGGTGCATCGCGGCGCGATCACTGCGCCCGTGAGCGCGCTCCAGATCACGGGCGAGCGCCGCGTGCTCTGGGTGCTCGAGGGCGACAAGGTGCGCCGCCGCGAGGTGCGCACGGGCTTCGACGGCGGCGCGTGGCTCGAGGTCACGCAGGGCCTCCGCGCGGGCGAGCAGGTGGTCACCGCGGGCCTCGAGGGGCTCTCCGACAACGCGCGCGTCCGCGTCTCGGGCCCCGGCCCGCGCGACGGAGGTCGCTAGCCATGTGGCTCACGCGCCTCGCGCTCCGCAACCCGGTGCTCATCCTCATGCTGTCGATCATGATGGTTGTGCTGGGCCTCGTGTCGCTCCAGCGATTGCCCGTCGACCTCTTCCCCGACATCAACATCCCGGTCATCCGCGTGGCGGCGTTCTATCCGGGCGCGGGGCCCGGCGACATCGAGCGCTCGGTCACGCAGCCCATCGAGCGCGCCGTGGCCGCCGCGCCAGGCGTCGACCGCGTCGAGAGCACCTCGAAGCAGGGCGCCTCGGTGGTGAGCGTCTGGTTCAACTACGGCGTCGACCTCGACAACGCGCAGTTCGAAGTGCAGCAGCGCGTGTCGCAGATTCTCAACACCCTGCCGCCGGGCGTGCAGCAGCCCTTCATCCTCAAGTTCGACATTTCGAACATCCCGGTGGCGCAGCTCACCGTGGCGGGCGAGGGGCTCGACGAGCGCGCGCTCTACGACCTCGCCTACAACGTCATCGAGCCGCAGATCGAGCGCATCCCCGGCGTCGCGAGCGCCACCGTCGGCGGGGGCCGGCAGCGCGAGATCACCGTGCGCGCGCACCGCGACGCGCTCCGCCAGCGGGGCCTCACGGTGCTCGACCTCCTCACCGCCGTGCGGGCGTCGAACTTTCTCCTCGCGAGCGGCAACCTCCGCGCGGGAGACCGTGATTACAACGTGTTTTCGAACACGCAGGTCGAGGGCCCGGCGGAGCTCGGCGAGGTGATCGTGGCGCCCGGCGACGGCCGCGACCGTGCGCCCGTGCGCGTGCGCGACGTGGCCACCGTGGTCGACGCCACCGCCGACCAGAGCAACGTGGTGCGCATCGACGGGCGCCGCGGCGTCACCCTGCGCGTGGTGAAGCAGCCCGGCGCCAACACCATCGCCGTCGTCGACGCGCTGCGCGCCGCCATCCCCGGCCTGCGCGGCGTGCCGCAGAGCGCGCGCGTGGCCATCTCCTTCGACCAGAGCACGTACATCCGCGCGGCCATCACGGCGCTGCAGCACGAGGCGGTGCAGGGCGGCCTCCTCGCCGTCGCGG
>CAISKJ010001179.1 GCA_903885885.1 uncultured delta proteobacterium | reverse complement strand
TTCGGCGTTTGGCGAGGTCCGTGGCAAGGGCCACGGACTGGCGGGGGCTGTCACCCGAGTGCCGTCAGGAATGGAGTCGACGGCCCCCGTGGCCTCGGGGCGACGCGTGAGCGACCCGAGGGCGAGCGCCGCGTGGCGCACGAAGGGAGCGTGCGTGCCGAACACCTCGGCGCGCACGTTGGGCCAGCGGTCGAGCGCGCCCCACGACCACGGACCCGCGACGCAGGCCACGACGCCCAGCACCGCGGCGGTGCTCGGGAGCGAGCGCACGATCCACCACGCGGGCGGAGCGAGCGCGACGAGGGCCACCGCGTAGGCGAGCATCGTGGCCGCGCCGAGGCCCGCGTGCAGGTACTCGTAGAGGCGCGGGAGCACGCGGTGATCGAGCCCGTGCAACGCCCACCCGAGGGCGATGGCGACGACGGCGGTGACGGCGCGCGTGCGCCGCGGGCGCGACGGCAGCGACATGGCGAAGGCGCGCACGGCCGCGAGGGTGAGGGACCCTACGGTGACGAGCGCCACCGCGGTGAGGGGCTGCAGGAGCCACTGCGCGGGGAGGCGCTTCATGCGGCCGCCCGAGAAGAGGGCGTGGGCGACGGCGGTGAGGGGCAGCGCCGTGATGAGCGCGAGGCGCAGCGACGGTCGCCGAACCCAGCGTGCGAAGAGGGCGTCGAGCGCAGAGACCGTGGTGGCCACGAGGGCGCCCACGGCGAGGCCGCCCAGGAGCACCACCGCGGCGAGGCGCGCGCGGTCGGGCCCGGGGGCGATCCACAGCACGGTGCTCGCGAGGTCAGACCAACCCGAGAGAAGCCCCGCGACGGCCCCCGTGAGGAGCGCGCGCGAGACGACCACCCGAGCGGGTGCGGTCTCTGTCACCACCATGCGTGGCGCTGGTTGCGCCGGTTGCATCGGAGGCTTTTCGGAGGTGCGGATGGGATTTGAACCCACGTATCACGGTTTTGCAAACCGTTGCCTGGCCACTTGGCTACCGCACCAATGCGCGTAACGGTGTTGCACGACGTTGCACAACCGTAACGAGCGACGCTTATAAGCGCGGCCCCGCGGCGTTGTCAACCCACTGCGCGCCGCCGGGCACTACTTCGATGCGCGCTCGCGCTCCTGGAGCGCGGCCATGAGAAAGGGCAGTGCCCAGCGATCTTTCGGACGACCCGCGCGGGCCTTCACCTCGATCAACATCGGCAGGTCGAGGACCAGCACCGCGCGGTCACCGTCGCGCAGGCGGCGCGCGTGGGGGAGCAGCTCCTCGTAACCCTTGTCGCCGTCGATTTCGCAGAGCACATCGAGCTCGCCGAGGTCGGTCTCGAACAGCAACTGGCCTCGCCCCGCCAGGGCCGACGCGCGCGGTGGCAGGCGACGTTTCGCGAGGTCGGCGCGATCGAACGCGTGAAGTCCGACGAGCACTCCGAGCAGTCGCTCGACGTTCTCTGGGGACCGCGCGTGCACGATGTCGAGGTCGCGCGTGGTGATCGGCGCCCCCTGCATCACCGCCGCGCCGCCTCCGACGACGATGAACTCGACGCCTGCATCGAGCAGGCGGGCAAGTATGTCCGAGGCGCCCGTCGGGAGCGTCACGTCGCACCGTTGCGGGGCGGCTCGTCGCTCCAGCGGCGCGCCCAACTCCTCGCGGCGTTGACCGCGCGATCGAGCCGTTCGAAGGGCGTTTGCGCGAGCGACGACCAGATGAGCGTGCGGTCGACGTCGTCGGCGACGGAGAGCACCTCGGGGTCGTTCTCCTCGAACCACGCCCGCAATCGTGCCACGGGATCAGTGGGATCGATCGGCATGCGCCGAGTGTCACCCCGAGCGCGTAGCGCAGCAAGAAATGACGGTGGCTCCGCGGAGAGCCGAGGCAAGGCGGGCACCCGTTGGGCGGTGCGTCTTCACCCGCAACGCGCATCAACGGCCCGCAACGCGCACCAACGCCTCCACAACGTGCACCAACGGCCGAGCGATGCGCATCAACGGCCCAACGACGCGCACCAACGCCTCCGCCACGTGCATCAACCTCTCCACCGCGTGCATCAACGGACGACCGACGTGCACCAACGGCCCCGCGATGCGCACCGAGGGCGGCAGGGAGATCACGGCGCCTCGCGGAGCACGCGGAGAATCCGCGCGAGCGACTCCTCGTGGAAGTCGTGCGGGATGCGGAGCGTGAGGGCGCCCGGCAGGGCGAGCTCGAAGACGCCGCGCGCC
>CAISKJ010001178.1 GCA_903885885.1 uncultured delta proteobacterium | reverse complement strand
CTCACGGGCCGGCCGCCGGGCGAGCTCGCGCTCCTCGCCCACGACGCCGCGCGGCGCATCGTGGCGCGCGCGCGCGGCGGCGAGGCGCTGGGCGTCCTCGCGCAGCCGTGGCGCGTGGGCGCCGTCACCACGACGACGGGCGAAGGCTCCCTCGCGGCGACCTGGCGCTGCCTCGCGCCTTGAGCGCCCTCAGCGCCGCGACAGCGACGCCGAGTCGACGACGTTGCCCACCTGCTCACGAAACGACGCGCCCGTCGGCGTGCACGCGATTGCGGCCGACACGGGGCCCGTGCACCCGCGCGAGCTCGTGCGACCGATGCCGCGCAGGCCCGACGCCGTCACGGTGCAGCTCGTGAGCACGTAGTTGCAGACCGCCCCGGAGCCCCAGCGCTCCGTCCATCGCGCGCACGCGCTCGACGAGGCGCGCACCATGAGGTTCATCGCGCCGCGGCTGCCGGTGTTCTCGACGAGGGTGCCGCTCCACACGCCGTCGCACGCGTGAATGATGGTGGGCCGCGGCGGCGGCATCGTGGGCATCGGCGTCGGCAGCGGCGTCATCGTCGGCTGCTGCGGATCCTGCGGCTGCGGGTACTGGGGTTGCGGTACCTGCGGCTGCGGGTACTGGGGTTGCGGGACCTGCGGCGTCGTCGCGATCGCCGCTCCACCGCAGAGGGCGAGGTTCTGGCACACGCACGCGCGGCGGTCGTCGCTCCACTCGGCGCCGCGGGTGCAGCAGTGGCCGTTGCTCGTGTGCTCGTCGCTCGCGCACGAGGGCTTGAGCAGCAGGTAGGCCGCCGCGGCGCCGCCCACCACGAACACAAGGCCAAGCGCGGCCACGACCGCGGCGATGACGCCGGTGTTCGACGCGGGCCGCGGGGACGGACTCTGCCACGGTGCCGCCGTGCTGGGGCCATATCCGGGCGCGGCGCCATACACCTGCGGCGGCGCAAAGCCCTGCGGCTGCGAGGGCTGATAGGCGCCCTGACCCTGCATCGAGGGCGGCGCGAAGGCCTGCGGCCCCGAGGGCATCGGCGTGGCCTGAAAGGGCCCCGGCTGCGACGCCCCGGCGCCCTGAAACGGCGACGGCCCGGTCGGAAACGGCGACGGCCCGGTCGGAAACGGACCCGCTCCCGGCGACCACGCCATGGTGCCTCCCGCGGGCGGCGTGCTCTGCGCGGCCGAGCCGAAGCCGAGGGGCATCGGCGTGCTCATCATCGGAACGGCCACCGTGGGCGAGATGCCCGGCGCGGGCTGCGCCTGCGAGGGCATCGCGCCCGTCGCGGGGATGGCCGCGGCGGCGCGCGGAAACGCCGCGAGGGCTTCGTTGACGTTGTGGAAGCGCAGCGCCCCATCGCGCTCGGTGCAGCGCGCGAACCACGCATCGAAGCCGCTGGGGATCGTGCCCGCCGCGCCCAGCTCGGCCGCGCGCTGCGAGGCGGGCACCATCGGCGCCGCCATGATCTCGCCGACGATCTCGGGGAGCGAGAAGTGGTCGGCCGAGACACCCTTCCAGTAGGGCTTGCCCGCGAGCATCGCGAAGGCGAGGAGGCCCAGCGCCCAGATGTCGGTGTGCGGGCCGAGGATGCCGCGCGCGTCGAGCTGCTCGGGGGCCATCCACAGGGGCGAGCCCACGACGGCGGTGGCCTGGCCCGGGCGGCTCTCTTGCATCCACTTGGCGACGCCGAAGTCGAGCACCTTCACGGTGAAGGCCGTGTCGCTGCGCCGCGAGGCGGCCACGAAGACGTTCTCGGGCTTGAGGTCGCGGTGAATCACCCCGATGCGGTGCGCCGCCGCGAGGGCGTGCGTGAGCTGCTTGACGGTCTCGTACACCTCGCCGTGCGGGAGGCGCCCGCGGTCGGTGAGCACCGCCGCGAGGTCTTTGCCCTGCAGGAGCTCCATGGCGAGCCACGGGGTGTTCGTCTCGCCGTCGACGCCCGCGGCGATCACCTGCGCCACGTGCTCCGACTCGATGTGGGCGGCGATGCGCGCCTCCTGCTCGAAGCGGGCGCGGGCGCGCGGGTCCTGCGCGTACTCGGGGAGGATCACCTTGAGCGCGCGCGGGTGCCCCGTGGGCAGCTGCTCGACCTGATAGATCGCGCCCATGCCTCCGTGCGCGAGGCTCTGGATCACACGAAACTGCCCGGCGAAGATCGACTGGGGGGCGAGGCCCTTGCTCGGCATCATGGCGTTCGATCCTACCGTTGGCGTTACGGCTGCGGCGTGGCCCACGGGGCGACCACCGTGGACCCCTGGGGCGACCATGGCACCGCCGCGCCGGCCGCGCGGGCGGGAGCCGATGCCGGCGGCGGACCGGCCGTCCAGCGCACGGCGACACCGACCGCCGACGACTGCGTCTGCCCGCTGTCGGCGTGCGTGGCGATCACCGCGTCGCAGCCCAGCGTGGCGGCCTCGGCGCGCACGCCCTCGACGACGTGCTCGAGGTCGGCGTGGGTGCCGCGCCCGATGGCCTGCACGATGGCCACCTCGGTGTAGTCCGACGGGAGCGACGCGCCCTCGAGGTACACGCGCGGGTCGACGCGCGTGGGGCGCCCCGGCGTGCCCGTGACCACGTGAAAGGTCGAGGTGCTTCCGCAGGCGGCGCACGCGACCCATGCGAGGGCGATGAGGGCGCGCCTCACGGGAGCCCCACGCGGAAGGCCCTGCCCGTCGCGCGCAGCGTGGCCACCTCGTGCTGCTGCATGTACGTGCGGGTGCAGTAGTTGGGAAAGCGAAAGGTGCCGCACTGGTAGCTCTGCGTGACGGGCTGCGACACCCACTCGTAGCGCGTCACGATGCGATCGATGCGGGCGTAGTTGCCGCCCAGCTGGGCGACGCGCTCGACGAGCTCGGGGATCACCTCGTCGATGGTGGCGACGCTCGACGCCTCGACGACGCCCACCTCCGCGCCCCCCGGCGGGTCGCGCGTGAGGCTCACGGTGACGCGCCCGCGGAAGGGCCGATGGCGCATCGCGGTGGTGGGCATCGCCACCGAGTGGACCCCGAGACACCCCATGGCCGCGCACCCGAGCGCCATCAACACAATACGCTTCACGCCGTACTTGCCTACGGGCGTGCGCGCCGGGTGTCAAGCCGCCGTGGGCCGCGGCAAGAGCCCCTGGAGCAGCACGTCGGCGAGCTGCGTGCCCGCGCGCGTGAGGCCGCCCGGCTCGGCGTTGCCGAGCGCCCACGTGAGGGCGATGCCGTCGAGGGCGCCGAAGATGGCGCGCGCGACGATGCGGGGCGACACGTCGGCGCGGAGCTCGCCCGCGTGCTGCGCGTCGGCGATGACCGAGGCCATGAGGTCGAGGTACTCGGTGAAGCGCTTGGTGGCGTACTGCTTGAGGAGCCGCGTCGACTGGCGGAGGTTGACGGTGATCACCTCGGCGAGGTCGCGCTCGCCCTCGAGGAGCCCGAGCTGCAGCTCGACGACGCGGCGCACGCGGCCCGGGCCCGAGGGCACGGCCTCGACCTCGCGGTGCAGCACCTCGAGCAGGCGGGTGATGCGGTCTTCAAAGAGCGAGGTGAGGAGCTCGTCCTTGCTCTTGAAGTAGAGGTAGATGGTGCCGTCGGCCACGCCCGCGGCCTTGGCGATCTCCGAGACGCGCGAGGCGTAGAAGCCCTTGCGCGCGAAGACCTTCACCGCCGCGCGGAGGATGCGCTCTCGCTTGTCGCCCGCGCGCGCGTCGTCGCGCCGTCGCGCGCTGAATCGCGGTTCAGTCACAGCGGTTGGGGCGCTACCACGCGCGCCGACGGGGCGTCAATGCCGGGGGCGAAGGGGAGGGCGGGGTGAGGGAGGCGGAGGCGCTCAGGCGGAGGCGGGCGAGGCGCCCTGCGCGTTGGCGGCGGGCTGCGGCGGCGCCACGGGGCGGTTGGCGTCGCGGAGGAACTCCTCGAGGAGGTCGCGGCACTCGGCGCGGCCGCGGAGGTGGCGCACGATCACGTCGCTCGCCTCGGAGAACGAGCGCTCGTAGCCGACGCCCTCGCGCGTGCGCTGGGCGACGCGCTCCTTGCCCTGGGCGAGGTCTTCTTCCATCGCGTCGGCGTAGCGGGTGAGCTGGGCGCGCAGCTCCTCGATCTGGCGGCGCAGGTCGCGGGCCTGCGCGTCTTTCTTCGCCGCGCGGAGCTCGTGCTCGGCGAGCGACTCGCGGCGCGTGTCGACGAGGGCCTGCATCTGCCCCGTGCGCTCGAAGATCGCCCGCGCAGCGCTCGGCGTGAGGTTCTGCCGCTCGGCCGCGTCGGCCTGGGCCTTCGCCTGCGCGTGGTTGCGCTCGCCCACGAGGAGCCGCTCGCGGAGCTGCGACACGGCCTCGTTCTCGGTGGCGGCCTCGCGGAGCACGCGGCTCTCTTCGTGGGCGAGCTCCTCGACCTTGCGGCCGATCTCCGCGCGCAGCGCGCGGCCGCGGCGCTCGAGCGCCTCGAGCTTGCGCATGTGCGACGCCACCTCGCCCTCGAGGCGCGAGGCGCGGTTGGCGAGGCGCCACGTCTCTTCGAGCGCGGTGAGCACGTCGGCGGGGGTCTCGCCGCCGGGGTAGGCGCGCGCCACCATGCGGCCGAACTGCGCGGCGCGCGTCGCCCACTCGGCCACGCTCGGCGACGGCGCCGGCGGCGGGGGCTGGGGCAGCTGGGGGCTCGGCTCGTCGAGGTGCGGGTTGGGCAGAACCGTCGGGGGGAGAATGCGCTGCAGCGCCTTGAGGTCTTCCGAAAGGTGGTGGGCGTCTTTGTAGCGCCGCGCGGCGTCCTTCTGGAGGAGCTTCAGAATGATCTTCTCGGCCTCGGGGTGGAGGTCGGCGCGGAGGTTGCGCGGGTTCGGCGGCGGCGCCGTGCGCTGCATCTCGAGGAGCTGCTCGCGGTCGTGCGAGTGGAAGGGCAGCTTGCCCGTGCACATCTCGTAGAGCAGCACGCCGAGGGCGTAGAGGTCGCTCGACGGGCTCGCCTCGTCGCCGCGCGCCTGCTCGGGCGACATGTACTCGGGCGTGCCGAACACCGCGCCCTTGGGGGCGAGGCGCGGGTCGCGCGCGAGGTGGGCGAGGCCGAAGTCGAGGATCTTGACGAAGTCTTTCCGACCCACGCGGTTGGTGAGCAGAATGTTGTCGCTCTTGAGGTCGCGGTGCACCACGCCGAGGTCGTGGGCGCGGCCGAGCGCGGCGGCCATCTGCTCGAGCACGTCGACCGCGCGGTGAATGGGAAACTGACCCTTCGCGATCTCCGACGAGAGGGGCTGGCCGACGAGATACTCCATGACGAGGTAGAGCTCGCCCTCGTCGGTCTCGCCGATGTCGTGAATGTCGATGATGTGCGCGTGGTCGACGCGGTTGGCGGCGCGCGCCTCGCGGAGCATCCACGCGCGCAGGTGCGTCTCGGTCTTGAGGTCGGGGCGAATGAGCTTGAGCGCCACCACGCGGTCGATCAGCACGTGGCGCGCGCGGTAGACCACGCCCATGCCTCCCTCGCCGAGGCGGTTCTCGAGTCGGTAGCGCCCCGCGACCACCCGGCCGATGAAGGGGTCGCTGCCCTTTGCAGCAGGATGCGCTGCGCTCTGCTTGATCGTCACCAGTACACCTCGTGGGTATTGCGTCGTCCGTGGCAGTAGAACGACCGACCGCAACGATAACTCAAGGCCGCCGCCGTTCGCAGGCGAACATTCTTGCCCGCAGCACGTTTCGCTCGCCCACGATGTGCGACACCGGAGGCGCCTATGTGCGAAGTCCGGTCAGGACGATGCGCGTGACCTCGGGCGCGGCGGCAAGTCGCAGCGGCGCCCCGGTGATGCCGATGCCGCGGGAGACATAGAGCGTCGAACGGTTGCGCACATAGCGGCCCGCCACGAAGGGCAGGAGCGCCCCGGCGACGCCGCCCACGTTCACCTGGCCGCCGTGGGTGTGCCCCGAGAGCTGCAGCGCCACGAGGCCCGAGGCCTCTTCGAAGAACACGGGATTGTGCGCCAGGAGCACCACAGGCGCCTCGCGGTCGGCGCCCTGCAGGGCGCGCACGAGGTCGGGCTCGAGCTCGCCGTCGAGGCGGTGGGCCATTACGTCGTTGACACCCGCGAGGGTGATCGATCCGCGCCGCGCGTCGCCCGTGTGCACCCTCACCGAGCGGTTGACGAGGCACGAGATGCCCGCCGCGGCGAGCCCGCGCCGCACGCGCGCGGAGCCCGTGTAGAGGTCGTGGTTGCCCAGGATGGCGTGCACCCCGAGGCGCCCGCGCAGCCGCCCGAGCGTTCGCATCGCGTCGGGGATGTGCGCGGGGTTGTTGTCGAGGATGTCGCCGGTGATCACCACGAGGTCGGCGCGCAGGCGATTGACGCGCTCGACCACGTGCTCGAGCTCGGCGCGGCCCGTGAAGATGCCCGCGTGCAGGTCGGTGATCTGCACGATGGTGAGGCCTTCGAGGGAGGGCGCGAGGTCATTGATGGCGACGGGCACCTCGGTGAGCTCGATGTCGTGGCGCTCGCGCAGCGAGCCGTAGAGCACCGCGGCCGACGTGGCGCCCGCCGCACCCATCGAGACGGCGCGCGTCACGGCCTCGCGGCGCGTGAGCGGGGCCTCGGCGTCGGGGGCGTCGGAGAGCCTCGGCGTCGCGGCCTGGGGCTTCGCGAAGAGCCCCGCGAGCGCGGCCACGAGGGGCGCCGCGAGCTGCGCCGCCACCGAGGCGAGCAGCGTGATCATGAGGGCGAAGCCCGCGACGCGCTCGGTCCACACGAAGGGTCGCCAGGCGCCGCCGCCGAAGGGGGCGTAGCGGCGCGCGAGGATCTCGGTGAGCGCCACGACCAGCACCGT
>CAISKJ010001177.1 GCA_903885885.1 uncultured delta proteobacterium | reverse complement strand
GGGCACGCTGGGCCTCGGGTACACCGACATGTTCTCGCATGAGTTCATCGGGTCGGCGGCGCGCAACCTCACGGCCCCGACCGCGCTCGGGCGCGGGCTCTTTCACCTGTGCGCGGCGCAGTCTGACGGCGCCGTGCGCTGCTGGGGAAACAACACGCAGGGGCAGCTCGGCGACGGCACCACCACCGGGCGCTACGACGCGGTGGTGGCGACCGGCGTGCGCTCGGCCACGCAGCTCTCCGGCGGGTACTCGCACACCTGCGCGCTGCTCGCCGACCGCACCGTGAAGTGCTGGGGCGACAACACGCAGGGCCAGTGCGGCCTCGCGCCGTCGACGACGCCCGTGACCACGGCGGTCGCCGTGCCGGGCCTCACCGACGTGGTCGAGATCGCGGCGGGCGACTTCTTCAACTGCGCGCGCCTCGCCGACACCACGGTGCGCTGCTGGGGCAGCAACTACTACGGGCAGCTTGGTGACGACTCGCAGTTCGTGCCGCGTGCGACCCCCGTGGTGGCCTACGGCCTGCGCGACGTGACGGGGCTCGCCGCGGGGATGGGCCACGCGTGCGCGCGGGTGAGCGACGGCACGCTGCGCTGCTGGGGCGCGCTCACGGCGGCGGGCGTTGGGATCGTGCGCGCGCCCCGGTGGTAGGCGCAGCGTCGGTCGGTGCGCTCAGACGTCGTCGCAGGCTCGTGAGGGGCGCGGCGACGAGGGCAGGGCGCCCACCAGTGCGCGCACCACCTCGGGAAGCAGCCACGGTGCGCGCGGCAGCGGGTTCATCGCGACGGCCTCACGATCGCGCCACGCGATGCAACCGCGTCGGAGCGTGCGCCCCCATTGAAGTGAAGGCCCGCGCGAGATATGAGCCCTCTCGATGCGAAACATCATGCTGCACGGCGTCGTGCGCGGCGAGGTCGACGGCGCGGGCGCGCTCGCGAAGGTCTTCGTCGCGGGCCACGCCTTCGGCCTCGACACGCTGCTGATTCGCATCGAGGGCCCCCGCGGCGCGATCGAGACGGCCGTCGGGGCGCACCCGCGCACGCACCAGTGGATCGCGCGCTTCGACGACGCCGACGGCCTCCGCGACGCGGGCCTCACGCTCGGGGTGAAGGTGCGCGTCGTGGCGGCCGACCTCACCGACCCCGACGGGTGCTACTCGTCGAGCACGAGCGCCGTCGAGGGCGAGTAGAGGTGGTGCTCCCATGAAGAAGCATCGTCACGGCGCCTCCAACGCTGGCCCGCGTTCGCTTCGTCGCGCGGCCGCCGCGGCGCCCACCCCGCGCGAGCGGGCGATCGAGCTCGCGCGGCGCTTCAAGCTCCCCGAGGCCATCGCGGTGATGCGCGCGCACCTCGCCGCCGTCGAGCGCGCCCCGGCGCCGGCGCCCACCGACGTCGCGTCGATTCTGGTCGACCTCGCGCAGTTTCGCGCGGCCGCCGGCGACCTCTCGGGGGCCACGGCCGACGCGCTCCGGGCCGTGTCGCTCCTGCGCGCGGTCGAGCCCGTGCCCGCCGGGCCGCTGGGCTTCGCGCTCTTCACCCTCGCGCGCCTGGAGTTCGCCGCCTCGTCCGACGGCGCCGTTGGCTCGCTGCGCGACGCCGTGCGCCTGCTCACTGCCGCCCACGGCGTCGATCACCCGATCACGCAGCAGGCCCTGCAGATCGCCCGCCAGACCGGCGCGCTCGACCCCGCCGACGATTGACGCGCCTACCGCACTGCCCGAATGAACGCCGTCGACGCTGAGTCGGCGCCCCGCGCTCAGGTGCGCTTCAGCATGAGCATCATGCCCGCGGCGAGCAGCGCGAGGCCGAGGCCCTGGCGCCCGTCGAGGCGCTCGCCGAGCACGAAGCGCGACACCAGCGCGACGCACACCACGCCCGAGGCGAGGTGAAACGACGCCATCTGCGCCCCGGTGTAGGTGCCATAGCCGTAGCGGGTGGCCGTGACGTTGAGAATGTACTCGGGCAGCACGATGGCCCAGCTCATGGCCAGCGCCATGAAGAAGCCACGCTCGCGGAACCGCAGGTGACCGAGCCAGGCGACGGCCATGAAGGCCCCCGACGCGAAGATCATCAGCGGTACGAGCACGAGCTTCATCGGCGGCGACTCTATCGCACCGGGGTCGCGGTTTGTTCGGCCGCATCGCGCCGTACGATCGTCGCCCGTTGAAATGCCTGAATTCCCGACCGTTCTGGTATAGGCAGCGCGATGGTGACGATCGGGTACAGCAGGGCGTTCACGTACACAATGATCGGCGGGCTCGTCTGGTCCGCGTGGGCGCTGGTGCGGTCGCCGCCGCCGCTCTTCGACGCGGTGTTTCTGCTCGTGCTCTGCCTCGTGGCGACCGACCTCATCAGCGGTCTGTTGCACGTCATTCTCGACAACCCGCGCTCGCTCGACATCCCCGCCATTCGCGGCCTGGCGGAGGGCTTTCAACGGCACCACGAGAACCCCGCGCGCATCTACGAGATGCCGCTCTACGAGCACCTCTACGTGATGCACATGCTGCTGACGATTCTCTTCGTCGCGGCGCTCGCCGCGCGCGACGGGCGCGCCCTCGTGGTGTTTGTGAGCATGGTGCTGGCGTTGCACATCATGCAGATGGGGCACCTGTGGTCGCACGTGCCGCCCGCGCGGGTCCCTCGCGCGGTGCGCGCGCTCCAGGCCGCGGGGGTGCTGCTCTCCAAGCCGCAGCACGACCAGCATCACACCGCGCCCTTCGACCGTCATTTCTGCATCATGACGGGGATGTGCAACGCGCCGCTGAACGTCGCGGTCGGCGTGATCGGGCGCACCACGCACTGGTGGATCGCGATCTTTCTCGTCGCCGCCGCGTCGCCGCTGGCGGTCGCGATGCTCATGGCGAGGCTGCACGCGCGCTGATCTCGCGCGGTCGGGGGGCTACTTCGTGGCGGGCTTGCGGGGGCTGCGCTCGCTCGAGTAGCTCGTGTAGTCGCCCGCGCGCTTCGCGTCGCGGCGAAAGCGGTACACGGCCCGCGCGCACACCAGCCGATCGAGCGCCGAGAGCGACCAGAAGGCCACGTTGCGCGCCCGCTGCGCCGCAAGGGCCGAGCCTGAGAACGCCTGCGCCGTCGTGTCTTCGTCGGCCTTCGTCTTGCGCGCGCCCGCCCTCGCGGCGCGAAACTTCGCGAGCGTCTCGGCCACCTTCGCGACGTGCGCGGGCGTCACCTCGGTGCCCACAAGCACCGGCGCGTGCGTCGTCGCGAGCGGAATGAGCCGCGCCACGTCGCTGTCGAGGTCGTTGTCGTCGTCGACGCCCGCGATGTCATCGAGCGTCGCCTGCGTCTCGGCGTCGGGGGCGAAGAGCCGCAGGGCGCCGAAGATGTCTTCGCGGCCTTCGGTGAGCGCCACGCGCAGGTCTGCGACCGTTCCCGCGGCCCCCACCGCGCGCGCCTTCTGCCACGCCGTCTCGGCGTCGCGGAGCTTCGTCGCGCCGTCGCGCAGCTGCGTGGCGTGGTCGGCGGTGAGCTTCACCAGCGCGAGGTCGGCGGCGTCGCGCTCCACGGTGTTCGCGAGCGCCTCGGCGTGCTTCGTGAGCACCGCCACCCTGGCGTCGGGCGCCACGTCTTGCTTCGCGAGGTCGACCGTCACGGCGGCTCCCTCCGAGGGCTTCTCGGGCGCCACCTTCGCGGCGTCTGCCTTCGCGCCAGCCTTCTTGCCTGCCTTTGTTTTCCCCTTCGCATCGGCCATCGGCGAATCCTCCTTCTGGTACGATGGTCACACCCGCGAACACCACGAATCAAGGACAATGTGCCAAGCGTCCGGGGCTCGGACATGAGAGCTACCCGAGCACGCGCACCAGCTCTGCGATCACGCTGAGCTCGCCCTCTGCGCCTGTGAGCACGATGGGGGCGTACGCGGGATTGTCTGCGCGAAGCTCGACGCCCGTCACCGCGCCCTCACCGTCGACCGCGGTCACCCGGAGTCGCTTCACCGTGTAGCGCCCGCCTGTGTCGGTGTCGTCGACGTCGCGGAGCTGCACCAGCACGCGTCGCCCGTCGAGCGCCTGCGGCGGCGGTGCGGCCTCGTAGCGGCGGAACATCACCCACGACCCGTTGGGCACGCCGTCGCCGTCGGCGGTGGTCATCGACGCGCCCACCATCTTGGCGACGAAGCACGCGCGGTCGAGCGCGAGGTCCTCGCTGATCGAGAGCCAGCCCAGCACCTCGGGCGACTGCGACGCGCTGAATGCCCCCGCTGCGGCCACGAGATCCATCACCGGCAGCGCGCGCACGTATTCGTCGGAGGGAGTCACCGAGAGCGCCATCTGCAGGCCCGTCTTCGACGCCCCCGAAGGGATCAGCGGCAGGAGCTCATGGCGACGTAGGAGGTCGCCGATGCGCTTCACCGACTGCCCCTCCCACCACGCAATGTCCTTGCGCTTGTGCGAAGGGTTCTCCAACAGAAACACGTAGTGCCAGGGGTTGCCGGTGGCCTCCGTGAGCAGTCGCACGTAGGCGGCGCCGCGCCTTGCCTTGGCCTTGTCGCCGTCGTCAAAGCGGCCCTTCACCTCGATGATCACATGGTGCTCAACCGCGCCGATGCGCGCGCGCACCACGAAGTCGGGGATGTACTTCGCCGTGCGCCCCTGCCACTCGTACTCGAAGACGTAGCCGACCTTCGCGTGGTTGTAGCTCCACCCCAACACGTCGGTGCACGCGTCGAGCAGCTTCGCGACGCGAACCTCGTCGCCGCTGTCCATCGCTGCGCGGTTGAACACCGAGCGCTCGGGCGACTCGTACACGTTGCGCCTGCGCGCCTGGTAGGGCTTCACCTGCGAGGCCCAGCGCGTCGTAAGCTGCGCCTGTGTGCTCGGGAGGCGACGATCCATCGCCTCGCGCAAGAGGGGCAAGAGCGCATCGATGACCTTCGTGCTCACGTCTTTGCGCGCGAGGTTGGTCATCGCCACGCGCCCGTTGCCGCTCTGGATCGCCCGTTCGAACGAGACCGGGAGACCCATGGGGAAGTCGAACACGCGCTCCTCCAGGTATTGCCGCACCACAGACTTCACCGCGTTCTTGTGGTGGTGCGCCTTGTGGAGCTTCAGGAGCAGCGGAAACACGTACACAGCTTCGAGCACGTGATCGAGGTCGCGGTACGTCGGCTGCTCGGTGAGCGTGAAGTTGAGCCCGAAGTCTTCGATGCCTGCGTGCCGCGCCTCGCGAAGGCTCGTGTAGATCAGCGTCTCGTCGAACTCGCTCCGCCACGTGCGCCGCGGCTGCACGTCGGCAAACTCCGACACGCGCACCACGTCGTGCCAGTCGTGAATCACCTGCAACGTGCCCTCGTGACGCACCATCGGCACGTCGAGCGCGTCGGTCTCTCCCGCCGCGCGGGGCGCGACCTCCACGTACTCGGGCTTGTGCTCTACCTTGTCGGACTCGCCGCGCTCTACGAGGTCTCCAATCTGGTCGATGATGGTCTTGAACGAGGGGTGCTCGATCACGAAGAGCTTCTCCGACGACATCTCCGCCGAGCCGTCCTCTTCGATCTCCGCGGGGTGCATCTTGCGCAGGCCGCGACCCAGAATCTGCTCCGTGAGCGTGCGTGAGTCGCACGGCCGCAGCGGCACGATCACCTTCACGTTGCGAACGTCCCACCCCTCCTTGAGCATCATCACGCTCACGACCACGTTGTAGGGGTTCGACACCATCTTCGGGTTACCGAAGTCGTCGAGCGCCCCCGTCGGGTCGGGGATCTCTTCGCGGTCGACGAGGTTCACCCGCGCGCGAACCTTCTCCCACTCCTTCTCGTTCGACTGCTCCTTCGAGCCGATGTGCACCTCGGCCACGGTGCTCTCGACCACCCCCTCGGGGGTCGTGCGTACGAAGAGCGTCTCGCCGCTCTCGGGGTCGGTGTACCCGCGCACCGGCTGCCCCGAGAGATCCTCGCGGCTCGCGACGCCGTGGCGGAGGTAGTTCACCACCTCGCTCGCGTCGTGCCGGTCGTTGCAGAGCACGAAGAGAATGGGCTTCTTGCTGCCCTCTTGAACGTGCAGGTCGCGCACCGCGCGCCAGCGCTGAATGCCCGCCGCGAGCAGGTACCGATACTTCTCCCAGGCGTTGGGGGCTCCGTCGACGATGAGGGGCTCGGCGACGTTGGTGCTCTTCTTGATCGCCTTCACTTCTTCGAGGAAGGGGCGCTTCACCACCCCGTCGCGAATCGCCTCCGAGAGGTCGTAACGCACGGCTGTGTGCCGAAAGAGCGACGTCTCGCGAAAGCGCACGCTGGCCTTCTCACCGGCCTTCGGCTTCGTTCGCTTCGCGCCCGCCTCTTCGAAGAGCGTGGCCGAGAGGTCGACCTGCAACCCCAGACGCCCGCGCGTCGTCGTGGTCGAGCCGTGCAGCCGACGAAGCGCGCCGATCCAGGCCATTGCCTCCTCGGCGGCCTCGTCCTTCTTCGCGCTCTGCTGCGCCGCTGCGCGGGTCTCGTACGCAAGGTGCCCCGGCTCGTCCCACACGTGGTGGGCCTCGTCGTTGATCACCAGTACGCCGCGCGAGCGACGAAAGCGCTCCAGCAACGGAGTCTCCGTCGACTCGAGCTTCGAGGGGTCGCCCTCTTCGAAGAGCATCGAGATCTGGCGCTGGCCGCGCGGCAGGTCGGCCTTCGCGGGCTCTGCGCGGCGCAAGAGCTGGTGGTAGTTGGTCACCACCAGCGCCCCCGCGTTGGGGTCGAGCACGCGCGGGCAACTGTCGGGTGAGTACACGTTCAGGTGCCAGTCGGCGCGCATCGACGGTGGGATCACCGGGTCTTTGTCGAACACCGAGGGCGAGCGGTCTGTCGGCGCGAAGTCTTGCAACAGACGGTCGCGTACGAAGAGGCCCGGCGCCACGATCACCACGTGCGGCCCCAGGCCCAGCGCGTCGCCCTCGCGCACCGCGTTGAGGTACGACCACGCCGCCAGCAGGCTCATCACCTTGGTCTTGCCCGCGCCCGTCGCGAGCTGCGCGCCGAGCTTCGCCCACGGGTCGCGCTGCGCCCAGTCGACCTCGGCGCCTGTGAGCTTCCACAGCTCCTCGGCGCGTCGGAGGCCGCACACCTCATGGAGGTACACGAAGGTCTCCACCGTTCTGCGCTGGTGGGGCCAGTACTTGAAACGCTCCACCCCTGCGGAGCCCGACACGTCGTGCGGCTCGGGGCGAAACCAGTGCGTGAGCAGCCCCCGCGTGGTCTCTGTCACTGCGCGCTCGCCCTCGGCCACGGGCTCGTAGCGTCCAGCCTGCGCGTAGGGCTCGCTCGCCGAGCCGAGGTCGAAGCCGCGCCATGCGTCGACGCGGTGGCGCAGCGCGCGCAGCACGTCGTCTTGAGTCATCTCGAGGGCGTCGGTGGTCATCGCAATCCTCCCTTTGGGCCAACGTTGTAGCCACGCGCCCCGGCGCGGTCCCCTCCGGGGCGGTCATTGTCTGACCCTACTTGACCGTGACGCTCACCACGGCGATGCCGTCGTTGCCGAACACGTCGGTCACGCGCGCCGCGATGCGGTAGGCCCCCGGGCGCTCGTAGCGCGACTCGGCCGCGAAGGTGAGCGACCCGTGGCCGCCCTTCGCCGTGCGCTCGCGAAAGCTCTGCCAGTCGGTCTCGAAAATGGGCTTGCCGTCTTCGCCCATGCGCTCGCCATAGTTCCAATCGATGGACCAGAAGTCTACGAAGTGCTGCCAGCTCGTGGCCTTGTCGAGCCAACCTTCGAGCACCTTGCGGCGCTCGTCCCACTTCGCGTGCTCGTCGGCGATGCGCTTGCGGGCAGCGGCTGTCGTGCCACTGTCGAGGGGCTTCAGCGCGGGGCGCTGGCTGGCGATGAACGAGGTCATGTCGACCTCGCAGCGCTCCAGCGTGAGGCGCACCAGCCTCCCCTCGGTTCTTGCGTCGAGGCGAATGGAGAGCGGGGCATAGAAGGCGGGCACAGCCATCGACTCGATGAGGGCCACGCCGCCTTTGCGCCGTGCCTCAATACGTCCCTTCACCTCATCGATAGCGCTCGACGGGATCACTCTGACGTCAACGTGCACGTCCAGATCCTCGCCGATCTTCCGTCGATCTTCGGGTTCAAGCGAATTGAAATCGGCGCAGAGAATGGTCACTGCCTTGTGCTCAGTATCGGCTGCCGCGCGGGCGATGTCCCACACCTGCGGGCTCGACACAGGGCCATCGAGGGGCCCGACGTGAACCCAGGTCTTCGCCTTGAGCCCGTGCAGAAGGGGGTGCACATCGACCGGCTCACCGCCGAAGATCTTCACCATCTCGTCGCGGTACACGCTGCGCTGTTGCTGAAAATCCTGCCACGCGTGGGCACGTTGGTATACGCCCATGTTCTCGACGGTGAAGGGCTTCACCTCGTACTTGAGCGAGGTGCGCGTCTTCTTCTCCTTGCGCTCCATGGTTCCGCACTTCTCGCACTGCTTGTAGTCGTGCTGCGGTCGCTCGGGCGCTTTGGGTTGTCCTTGCAGTTGGATGAGGCGCTTGCGTGCGAGGTGTACGGCGTACTTCCCTGCATCGACACCGATCCAGCGGCGTCCGAGGCGCTCCGCAGCTTCGATCGTGGTGCCGCTTCCCATGAAGCAGTCGAGGACGAGGCCACCAGGCGGGCAGGAGGCACGAATGATGCGGTCGAGCAGTGCCATGGGTTTTTGAGTAGGGTAGCCGACACGCTCTCCTGCCGTCGGAGACAGGCCGATGTCGGTCCAGACATCCTGCACGGGCGGTCCCGCAGCTTCGTGGAGGTAGACTTTGAGCCCATCGAGCCGCGGCGTCCCATCCTTCTTGAGGAGAATGC
>CAISKJ010001176.1 GCA_903885885.1 uncultured delta proteobacterium | reverse complement strand
TGCCGAGCGTCTCGCAGGCGGTGATGCGCAGCCACCAGTCCTGGTCTTCGAGGAGCTTGACCACGGGGCCCACGAGGCGCGGATCTTCGAAGTGCTCGCAGAGCACCAGGGCCTGCATGCGCACGTCCTCGTCGGGGTGCTCGAGCAGCGCCGCGGCGGGGCGCAGCACGTCGTCGCCGAAGGTCTTGAGGGTGTTGAGAATGCGCGTACGGAGCCACCCGAGGAGCGACCGCACGTGCTGCAGGATCTCGACCACCACCTCGTCGGTGCTGCCCGTGAGAAACAGCAGCTCCGCGGCCGTGCGACGGATCGAATCGTCGCCCTCGGAGAGCATCTTCATGAACTTGGGGCGCAGGTCGCGGGCGCGCACCGAGGCCGCCGACCGGATGGCCGCCATGCAGTGCGAGCGCACCGCGGCGTTGTCCTTGGTAAAGCGGTCGAGCATGAGGTCGAGCACGTCGTCGGGGATGCTCGTGCCCATGGAGGCGAGCAGCTCCATCGCGCGCTCGCGGAGCCGGTCTTCGGGGTCTTGCGCGGCCTCGAGGAGCAGCGCCTTGCACTGCAGCGCGCTTCCCTTGTCGGTCACGGCGCGGTTGAGGGCCTGCACGCGCATGGGCCCCGGGGCCTCGCGCACGGCGCGCTCGACGTACTCGTGACGGATCTCAGGCGGCAGCTCGAGGGCCACCTCCCACCCCAGGCGCTGGCGCATCGCCGAGGGGTCTTTGATGAGCACCTCGAGCGCGGGGGTGAGAATGTCGGCGCGGATGCGCGTCACCACGCGGAGGGCGAAGCCGCGCGCGGCCGTACCCTGCGACTGCATGTCGACGAGGAGCTGCGCGACGGCCTTCGCGTCGGCGCGGCTCACGAACATCGGCGCCGCCGTCTGCCGCACGGCGGGGTCGCTCGTCCACAGCAGGGGGATGAGCTCGAGCGCCTTTACGCTCTCTTCGCGGAGCGCCGACAGGAGCGCGAGCTTCTCCTCGTCGTTCTTCCACTCTCCCTTGAGAACCTTCTGGAGCGCGGAGCGAGAACCAAACAGCGCCATGTTCGCAGACCTGCCTCGTTGCGGCCTCCGCGACGGCGGCGCCACGCGGTTGAGTATCCGACGCCGCGCCCCCGCACGGAATCTCAATGTTGCGCTCCCCCCGCGAACCTCAGCGCGACGCCCTCGACGCGGCGGTACACTCGCGCCGATGAGCGCGCAGATCGCCGGTGACGGGCTCGCGGACAGCAACCTCTCGCCCGACCTCGCGAAGATCGCGCGGAACGCGCTGCGTCAGGCCGTCGCGAAGGTGCGCGACCCGTCCGTGATCTTCGCCTTCGCTGCCGCGGGCAACCCGCGCGCGACGGGCCACGACGACCTCCTCGCCGTGGCCCACGAGGCCCGCGCGCTGTGCCCCGCCGCCGCCGTCGTGGTGCTCGACACCCCGGGCGTGATCGCCAGCGCCGTCGAGCGCGAGGCGACCGCCGCCGTCTCGGTGCTCGCCCTCGACGGCGCCGCGGTGCGCGCGCGGCTCACCGTGCTCGCCCCCGACGCGCCCCGCGCCGTCCACGCCCACCGCATCGCCGAGGCCCTGCGCGCCGTGCCCGAGGGCGCCCGCGCCGCGCGCCTCGCGGTGACCGTGCTGGCCGAGGAGACGCACACCACCCAGTGCCTCACGGGGCTCGCCCGCGGCGGGGCGTTGCCCATCGTCGGCGCGGGCACCGCGCGCGTCGTCGCCGCGATGCCCCAGGGCGACCCGGCCGCGTGCGGCGCCGCGGTGCTCTCGCTCGCCACGGCGCTCGGTGTGTCGATCGTCACATCGCCATCAACGCGCCTCGTCACACCGTGGATGCGCGTCGACGCCCTCGATGGGCCCTTCATTCTGCGCGTCGACGGCCGACCCATGCTCGACGTGGTGACCGAGCACGCGGGCAGCGCTCCCGCGCGCGAGGCGCTGCTCGTGGCGGTGCGCGGCCCCGACGAGTCGACGGCCCCGCTGGTGCGCGCCATCGCCGGCGCCGACCCCGCCCGCGGCGCGGTGGCCATCGGCGACGTGCTCCCGAGCGGGGC
>CAISKJ010001175.1 GCA_903885885.1 uncultured delta proteobacterium | reverse complement strand
CACCCGAGGAGTTCCTTCGCGCGCGCGGGGTCGCCCACGAAGCGGCCCACGTCGAAGCTGCGCGACGGGGCCTCGTGGATCTCGGACCGCCACCCGCCCGCCGCCGCGGCCATCACCGCGAGCTGCCCCAGCGTCGTGGGGCGGCCCGTGAGCAGGTGAATGGGCGGGAGGTTGCGCTCGCCGGCGGCCATCGCCTCGATGGTCTTGAGCACCCCCGCGAGGGTGTCGTCGAGGTGCGTGAAATCAAACGTGTGCAGCGAGCCGTCGACGCGCAGCGTCTGCCCGAGGGCGGCCCCGCGGCAGAAGGCCGGCACCACGCGGTCGGCGTGGTCGCGCGTGGCGCCGTACACGTTGGAGAAGCGAAGCACGGCGGTGTTGATGCCCCGCGCGCGGGCCTCGAAGGTGGCGCGCTCGGCGGCCGCCTTGGTGCGGCCGTAGATGTTCACCGGGGCGAGCGCGGCGTCTTCGTGCACGGGGAGTCTTTGCGATTCGCCGTACACCTCGCGGCTCGACGAGAAGATCACCCAGGGCTTCGACGACGAGGCCACCGCGGCGTCGAGCACGTTGCGGGTGCCCACCTCGTTGGTGGCCACGCAGCGCTCGGGCTCGCGCTCGCCGGTGATGACCCGCGACACCGCGCCGAGGTGCACCACGCCGTCGCACCCGTCGACGAAGCGGGCCACCCGCTCCGGCTCGCGCACGTCGCCGTAGTGGGGGGTCTCGGTGCCGTTGCGAACGTCGAAGCGACGCACCTCGTGGCCCGCGCGCTCGAGCGCCTCGCGAAGCACCGAGCCGATGAGTCCCTCCGAGCCTGTCACGCCGATGCGCATCGTTGTCATGGGTCCGTCGCGCGGCCACTACCACGGTTCGGCCGTCCGTTGGCGAGAGAAGCGCTCTGTGGTCTCGCGCCGCGGGTTGTGTGAGAGTGCGCCGCCCGCGCGTGAACGCCGCGCCCTGCGGGTGCCACGAAGCCCCATCACTACGACACGCGCCATGCGAATCCTGCACGTCATCAACTCGCTCGACCCGTCGGGAGCCGAGCGGCACCTGGTCAACCTCTTCGCGCCCCTCGAGGCCCTCGGCGTCGAGAACCACCTGGTGACGTTCTTCCCCGGCAACGGCTTCGAAGCGCAGGTGAAGGCCCACGTGCGCCGCGCCGAGATGGGCCTCGGCCGCGTGAAGGGCTTCGCCGCCGCGGTGCGCATGGCCCGCGAGGTCGACGTCGTGCACACGCAGCTCACGTACGCCGACATCATGGGCCGCGCCGCCGCCGCCGTGGCCGGCACCCCGTCGGTCACCACCATCCAGACGTCGGCGTGGGCCCCCGAGAACCGCGGCGTGATCGCCCTCGACCCGCTGCGCTATCACATCTACCGCACGAGCGACTACGCCACCGCGCGCCTCGCGTCGCGCTTCTTCGCCGTGTCGGGCAAGGCCGCGCGGGCCTACACCGACGTGTTCAGCGTGCCGCCCGACCGCATGGAGGTCATCGCCAACACGGTCAACCTCCACGCGTTCGATCCCGCGAAGGGCCCCTCGCGCGAGGAGGCGCGCGCGGCCCTCGGCTTCGCGCCGCACGAGTTCGCGGTGGTCACGCTCGCGCGGCTCATTCCGTTGAAGGCGCTGCCCGAGGCGGTGCGCGCGGTCTCCATCGCGTCGAAGACCCACCCGGTGCGCATGGTCATCGCGGGCGTCGGGCCCGAGCAGGCGACCATTCAAGCGTCCATCGATGCCATCGACGCGCCCGTGAAGATGATCGGCCGGCGCGACGCGGTCTCGGTGCTCAAGGCCGCCGACCTCTTCGTGCTGCCGTCGTACATGGAGGGCATGCCCGTGTCGCTCATCGAGGCGATGGCCATGGGCGTGCCGTGCCTGTGCTCCGACATCCCCGAGAACACCGAGACCGGCGGCGACGCGGCGGTGTACTCGCCCGTGCGCGACCCCGAGCGCTTCGCGAAGGCCATGGTGGCCCTCATCGAAGACCCCGCGCGGCGCGCGGCCCTCGCGCGCGACGGCATCGAGCGCGCCCGGCGATACTCCTCCGAGGTGGTCGCCGAGCGCTTCCTGCGAGGCATCGAGCAGGTGCTCGCGAAGCGCAAGGTCCACTGAGCGCGTAGGCGCTTTACACGAAGGCGACGAGTAGAGATAAGAGGTCCCATGCGGTATCTGATCACGGGGGGAGCGGGTTTCATCGGGAGTCACATGGCCGAAGCCATGCTCGCGCGCGGCGACACCGTCGTCGTGCTCGACGACTTCTCCACGGGCCGACGGTCGAACCTCGCCGCGGTGGCGTCGCACCCGTCGCTCACCATCGTCGAGGGCTCGGTGGTCAACAGCGCGCTCGTCACCGCGCTCGTGGGCGAGGCCGACCACGTGGTGCACCTCGCCGCCGCGGTGGGCGTTCGCAAGATCATGGCCGAGCGCGTCCAGGGCATTCGCACCAACGTCGAGGGCTCCGAGACGGTGCTCGCCGCGTGCGCGAAGCACGCGCGGCCGCTGTTCTTCGCCTCCACCAGCGAGGTGTACGGCAAGAACGCCAAGGTGCCCTTCAGCGAAGACGACGACAGCGTGCTCGGGGCCAGCTCGCTCCACCGATGGAGCTACGCGTGCGCCAAGCTCCTCGACGAGTTTCTCGCCCTCGCGTGGTTCCACGAGCACAAGCTCCCGGTCACCGTCGCGCGCTTCTTCAACGTCACGGGCCCGCGCCAGTGCCCCGACTACGGCATGGTGCTCCCGCGCTTCTGCGCCGCCGCGCTCTCGGGCAACAACCTCGAGGTGCACGGCACGGGGCTCCAGTCGCGGTGCTTCCTCCACGTCGACGACTGCGTGCGCGCCGTGCTCGCCCTCGTCGACACGCCCGTGGCCGTCGGCAAGGTGGTCAACATCGGCTCCGACGAGGAGATCTCCATTCGCGCCCTCGCCGAGAAGGTGCTCGAGATCTCTGGCTCGAGCGCGAAGATCCACGCCGTGCCCTACGCCGCAGCCTTTCCCGAGGGCGGCTTCGAAGACATGCTGCGCCGCGTGCCCGACACGCGCCGCCTCTCGCGCCTCACCGGGTGGGAGCGCAAGGTCGACCTCGCGCAGACCATCCGCGACGCCCTCCGCTGGGCCCGCGAAGACGTCCCCGCGGCGCGATGAGCCTCCCCGCCTCGGGGCCCGAGCGGCCCTTCTTCTCGGTCATCATCCCCACGTACAACCGCGCCGCGATGCTGCCCCGCGTGCTGGGCAGCCTCGCGCGGCAAGACCACCCGTCGTGGGAGGCCGTCGTCGCCGACGACTGCTCGAGCGACGACACCGACGGGGCCGTGCGCGCCTTCGGCGACGCGCGCGTCCGCTGCGTGCGCCACGCCGTCAACCGCGGCGTGTGCGCCGCCCGCAACACCGCCATCGCCGCCTCGCGGGGCCGGTGGATGGTCATGGTCGACAGCGATTTCGAGCTCCTGCCCGGCGCGCTCCGTACGCTCGAGGCGCGCTGCCTCGCGGCCCCCAACGACACGGGCAACGTGGCCTCCCTCATGTCGTGGGACAACGGCCCCCCGTCGCCCATCCCTACGCCCGCCGTCGACCTCTCGCTCACGTACCCCGAGTACCTGCGCTGGGTGGCCTCGCTCACGCACACCGAGTTCTTCAACTGCGTGCGCCGCGAGGTCTTCGCCGTGGTGCGCTACCCCGAGGGGCGCGCCTACGAGTCCGAGTTCAACCTCAACCTCGCGCGGCGCTTCCGCTTCGTGCTCGTGCGCGAGCACCTGTGCCTCGCGCACACCGACGCGCGCGACCGCATCACCCGCGGCCCCGCCCTGCAGCGCGCGCGGCGCCTCCTGCGCGACGCGCCCGACTGGTCGCAGAGCGTCGAGGGCACCCTCCGCGAGCACGGCGAGGCCCTCCGCGCCGCCTCGCCCGCCTACTACGACCGCTACGCGGTGCACCTCGCCAACCTGCGGCTCCTCAAGGGCGATCGCCGCGGCGCCCTCGCGGCCCTCGCCGACGCGCGCGCGGCCGCCGTGGCCTCGCCCCGCACGCTCCTCCTCACGGGCATCGGCCTCCTCGATCGGCGCCTCCTCGCGCTCGCGCAGGGCATCCGCGCGTGAGCGCCTCGACGCGCGCACCGAAGGTCTGAGAGACTCCGGCCTCCCCATGCGAGGACTCTTCTGCGAGGGTGACTCCGTTCGGTTGCGCCGCGACCTCGAGGCCCCGCGCCCCCTCGACGGCGAGGTGGTGCTGCGCGTGCGCTCCGTCGGCATCTGCGACACCGACATGCAGCTCGCCCGCGGCTACATGGGCTTCCGCGGCGTGCTCGGCCACGAGTTCGTGGGCACCGACGACGCGGGCCGACGGTACGTGGCGGAGATCAACAACGCCTGCCATCGGTGTGACACCTGCCGCGCGGGCAGACCCACGCACTGCCCGCAGCGCACCGTGCTGGGCATCGTAGCGCACGACGGCGCGATGGCCGACGCGGTGGCCGTCCCCCGCGCCAACCTCCACGCCGTGCCCGACAATGTGGACGACCACAGCGCCGTCTTCGTCGAGCCGCTCGCGGCGGCATATCAGATCCTCGAGCAGGTGCGCGTGCTCCCCGGCGACCGCGTCGCGGTGCTGGGCGACGGCAAGCTCGGGCTCCTCTCGGCGTGGGTGCTGCGCACCGCCACGGAGCGCGTGACCCTCATCGGGCGCCACGCGCACAAGCTCGCCCTCGCGGGAGCGTCCATCGCGCAGCGCACCACGAGCGACTGCGCCGACCTCGCGCGCGGCTTCGACGTGGTGGTCGACGCGACGGGGTCGCCGTCGGGCTTCGGCGACGCCATCAAGCT
>CAISKJ010001174.1 GCA_903885885.1 uncultured delta proteobacterium | reverse complement strand
CCGGGCGCAACGGGGCGCAGCCGGGTCCGCCGTCGGAGCTCGCGGCGTACCTGTCGGCCCTCGCGCCGCTCCTGCCCGCGCGCGCCCTCGCCGTCGACGCGGGCACCGGCGACGGGCGCTTGCTCGAGGTGCTGGCGCCGCTCTACGAGCGCGTGGTGGCCGTCGATCGGTCGGCGGCGCAGCTCGCCATCGCGGCCGAGCGCGTGGCCCTGCGCGGCTTCGAAAACGTCGACCTCGTGGAGGATGAGCTCGACGGCGCGAAGGTGCGCCGCGCGGTGAAGCAGCGCGCGAAGCGGGGCGCCGACGCGGTGTTCGCCGCGCGGGTGCTGCACCACGCGCCGCGGCCCGGCGAGACGCTGCGCGCCATCGCGGCGCTCGCGGCCGTGGGCGGCGCGGTGGTGATTGTGGATTACGAGCGCCACGAAGACGAGGCGATGCGCGCGCAGCAGGCCGACCTGTGGCTGGGCTTCGAGCCCGCCGAGCTGCGCAAGCTCGCGCGCGCCGCGGGCCTCGACGACGTGAAGTTCACGAAGCTCCCCGGGGCGTGGTGCGGCGGCGGCGCCGACCGCCACGTGCCGTGGATGGTGATGACCGCGCGCGCCGCCGACGGGGCTGCGCGCATCTGAAGAGACCCGACAGCGCGCCCTCGTCGAGGGCGCATTCACACACAACGGAGCGACACATGAACGACAAGCAGGGACGCTACAAGGTCAAGGACATCTCTCTCGCCGACTGGGGCCGCAAGGCGATTCGCATGGCCGAGAAGGAGATGCCCGGTCTCATGGCCTGCAGGGCCGAGTTCGGCGCCAGCAAGCCCCTCAAGGGCGCGCGCGTCGCGGGCTGCCTGCACATGACCATCGAGACGGCGGTGCTCATCGAGACGCTCACGGCGCTCGGCGCCGAGGTCACCTGGACGAGCTGCAACATCTTCTCGACGCAGGACGAGGCCGCGGCCGCCATCGCCGTCACGGGCGTGCCCGTGTTCGCGTGGAAGGGCGAGACCGAGGACGAGTACAACTGGTGCCTCGAGCAGCAGCTGTTCGCGTTCGAGGGCGGTAAGGGCCCCAACATGATCCTCGACGACGGCGGGGATCTCACGGTGCTCATTCACAACACCTACCCCCAGCTCTTCGCGGGCAACGACCCCATCCGCGGCATCTCGGAAGAGACCACGACGGGCGTGCACCGCCTCTACGACATGTTCCGCAAGGGCACGCTCAAGGTGCCCGCGATCAACGTGAACGACTCGGTGACGAAGTCGAAGTTCGACAACCTCTACGGCTGCCGCGAGTCGCTCATCGACGGCCTCAAGCGCTCCACCGACGTGATGGTGGCGGGCAAGCTCTGCGTCGTGGCGGGCTACGGCGACGTGGGCAAGGGCTGCGCGCAGGCCTTCCGCGGCATGGGCGCCCGCGTGGTGGTGACCGAGATCGACCCCATCTGCGCGCTCCAGGCCGCGATGGAGGGCTTCGAGGTCCGCCGCATCGAGAGCGTGGTCGACACGGCCGACATCTTCATCACCGCGACGGGCTGCTCCGACGTCATCACCGGCGAGCACATGAGCCGCATGAAGGACGGCGCGATCCTCGGCAACATCGGCCACTTCGACTCGGAGATCCAGGTCGCCTGGCTCGAGAAGAACCCCGAGATCACCAAGGAGAACATCAAGCCCCAGCTCGATCAGTTCATCTTCCCCAACGGCAAGCGCCTCACGGTGCTCGCCTCGGGCCGCCTCCTGAACCTCGGCTGCGCCAAGGGCCACCCCCTCGTTCGTGATGTCGACCTCGTTCACCAACCAGGTGATCGCCCAGATCGAGCTGTGGACCAACCTCGCCAAGTACCCCCTCGGCGTGCACATGCTCCCCAAGCAGCTCGACGAGAAGGTGGCCTCGCTCCACCTCGCCAAGCTCGGCGTCGAGCTCACGACCCTCTCGACCACGCAGGCTGAGTACCTCGGCGTGCCGTCGCAGGGCCCCTTCAAGCCCGACCACTACCGCTACTAGTCACCCGCCCCGCTCGGTCGTCGCGCCCGCGACGCGCCGCCCCGCCCGCGCCCCTCTTCTGCGCAGACTTCGACCACGCTGTTTGTTTTCGTGGTGCTTGCGGTTGTGTGCCCAGAAGCCGCACAATCTCGAACCATGATGAAAGGGGATGGTTCCCCCCTCCAGGAAGGCCCCGGTCCGCTCGGCGGCATGCGGGTCGGCCTCCAGCTGGGTCGTTACGAGCTCCTGCACGAGATCGCCACGGGCGGCATGGCCACCGTGTATCTCGCGCGCGCGCGCGCCGTGGCGGGCTTCGAACGTGTGGTGGCCATCAAGGTGTGCCACCCGCACCTGCGCCACGAGGAGGAGTTCTCGTCGATGTTCCTCGACGAGGCGCGGCTCGCGGCGCGCATCCACCACCCCAACGTGGTGAGCACGCTCGACGTCGGCGAGGGCGACTCGCTCTACCTCGTGATGGACTACATCGAGGGCGACCGCATCTCGGGGCTCATCAAGGCCGCGACGCGCAAGGGCGGTCGCATGCCCGTGCCCGTCACCCTGCGCATCATGATCGACGTGCTCTCGGGCCTCCACGCGGCCCACGAGCTCAAAGACCATCAGGGCAACGCCCTCAACATCGTGCACCGGGATGTATCTCCGCAGAACATCCTCGTCGGCGTCGACGGCGTGACGCGCATCACCGACTTCGGCAT
>CAISKJ010001173.1 GCA_903885885.1 uncultured delta proteobacterium | reverse complement strand
CGACCTGTTGCCCCCGTGCTCGGGCGTGCTCACGGCCATTCCGCAGACGCCCCTCGCGCACGTGAACCTCCTCGCGCGCAACCGCGGCATCCCCAACGCCTTCCTCGGGGCAGTGCTCGACGACGCCACGGTGGGCCAGCTCGAGCGCGGCTACGCCCCCGTGGTGCTCTTCGCCGGCGCGCCCGATCGCGTGGTGCTCGCGCCCATCACCGAGGCGCAGTTTCAACGCTACGGAACGTTGCTCTCGCGCCCCGCGCGCGCCGTCAGCACGCCTCCCGTCGCGGCGATGCCCTACGTCATCGACCTCGCGTCGCGCACCCCCGCCGAGGTGTCGACGCTCACCACCGCCATCGGCGGCAAGTGCGCGGGCATGATCTCGCTGCTCGCCGATGCCGGCGTCGAGGCGCCCGACCGCCCGCAGGCCATCACCGTGCGCGCCTACGTCGAGCACGTGGCCCCGCTGCGCGCGCGCATCGAGGCCGCCATTACGCACGAGGCCTTCGTGCGCGACGCCCGCGTGCGGCTGCTGGTGCTGCAAGGCGAGGCGGCCTTTCGCGCGCGGCACACCGCCCCCGCCGACGCGGTTTTTCTCGCGGCGTTCATGGGTGCAAACGGGCCCACGAGCGCGCTCGGTTCGCTCGCGCGCGCAGGGGGCGTGCGGGGCCTCGTCGAGGCGACGCCCATCGCGCCCGCCGCGCTCGCGCAGATCGAGGCCGCGCTCACCGCCGCGTACGGCAACCTCGCGGTGAGCCAGGGCGTGCGCTTTCGCTCGTCGTCGAACGCCGAAGACATCGAAGGCTTCAACGGCGCGGGCCTCTACGAGTCGTTCACGGGCTTCTTCGATGCCGCTTCGCGCACGGGCGGCGATCGCCAGAAGACCATCGCCCGCGCCCTCGTGCGCGTGTGGGGATCGTTCTGGTCCTTCGAGGCCTTCGAAGAGCGTCGGAGCGAGCGCCTCGATCACCTCTCGGCGGCCATGGCCGTGCTCGCGCACCCGCGCTTCGACGACCCCCTCGAGCGCGCCACGGGCGTGTGCACCTTCACCGTGCTCGCGCCCGGCGGAGACGACAGCGAGCGCCTCGAAATCAACGTGCAGGCCGGCGAGCAGAGCGTGGCCAACCCCGACCCGACGATTCTCCCCGAGGTGCTCCGCGTGGTGCGCGCCACCGATGGGGCGCTGCGCATCGAGCGCGTGCGCCGCTCGACGCTCGCCGCCGACCGCGCGCTGCTCTCCGACGAGGTGCTCCGCGGCCTCTTCGAAGACACGGCGAGCGTCGCGCACCGGTGGATCGCCCGCGAGAACGACGCGCGCCCGCCCGCGCAGCGCGCCCGCTCGCTCACGCTCGACTTCGAGTTTCACGACATGGCCGAGGGGTGGCCCGTCATGCGCGACGGCTCGCGTCGCCCCGCGCGCCTGGTGCTCAAGCAGGTGCGCACCCTCGAGCCCGGCGCCCGCGCGCACACGCCCGAGGCCGCGGCGTGGCCCCTTCCGCGCGAGGTGTTCGTGCGCCTGCGCCGCGTCTCTACGGAGGTCTGCCACGCCGCGCTCGACGGCGGCGGCGCCCTCGACGTCACGTCGCTGCGGGCGCTCACCGACGCCTCGCTCGCGCCCGACGTGGGCTACGCCACGACGCCCTTCGACGCCTCGATCACCCTCGCGCTGCGCGGCGCGACGCTCCTCGGGTGGAGCGACGGCGCGAGCCACACCGTCGACCACACGGGCTACACCGTGGCCACCACGGACACCACCCGCGCGCTGCGCTTCGACGCGACCACGGCGGCGCGCATCGGCCTCGACCGCGTGGCCTTCGAGGGCGCCACGATCACCCTCGCGCGCGGCGATCGCACCGCGACGCTCCCGGTCACGTGCGCCGACGAGGTGCGCTTCGCGAGCCCGCGCGACTACCTGCTCGGGCTGTTGCCTACGCCCTGAACCCTACGCGCTGGCGGCCCAGGTCTCTTGCGCGGCGCTGCTCTCCATCCAGCGCGAGAGGCGCTCGACGGCGTCGACGGAGTCGCGCACCCAGCGGCGACCGTCGTCGGGGTCTTCGGGTGACCACAGCTCGAGCGCCTTGGTGAGCGCGCGCTGCGCCTCGCCCACGAGGCGAACGATCTGGGCGCGGGCCAGCTCGCGCTCGAGGGCGCCGCCCGGCGTGGCCCACGGCGACATCGGGTCGTCGCGGTAGCTCTCGGGGTCGCCCGTGGCGATGAGCTGCGACGTGGTCGCGTCGCCCGTGAGGTCGAAGGGCGCCTCGGCGTCGTTCGAGGGCGCGGCCTTCGCGGCCTTGGGGCGCACCGTGCGCGACTCGCCCGACTTCACGGCGGCCACGGCGCGGCGCTGCTCTTCTTGAGGCATGCGCGTGAGGGCGAGGAGCTCGCGCTTGTTGTTGCTCACGGGCGTCTCGCGGGCGACGGCGCGCACGTCTTCGGGCAGCTCGCCGATGCGCAGCTCCTCGCGCACGGCGGCCTTCGCGCGGCCCGTGCGCTTCGACGTGTCGTCGACGAAGGCCATGAGCGGCGCCTCCTGCTGCTTCGTCTTCTTGCGCTTCTTGCCGTCGTCGCCGGCCTCCACCGCGGGGAGCTCGGGCTGCATCTGCTCCCACAGCGTGCGGCGCAGCGCGATGTGCTCGGCGCGCTCGAGCACCGTGAGCTCGCGGCGGCAGAGGTTCTCGTCGACCTCGGCGAGGCGCGCGCGCGGCCCCTCGAAGCGATCGACGATGGCGGGGATGAGCATCCACCCGAGGCTCCTGCACGCCTCGAGGCGGTGCAGCCCGCACACCAGCGTGTGCGTGGTGTCCACCACGATGGGCTGCAAAAGCCCCGCGCTGGCGATCGACTCGCGCAGGGCCTCGAAGTCGCCGAGGCCGCGCAGGCGCGCGTCGGGCACGCGCACGTCGTCGATCGAGAGCATCTGAACGGTGGGCTGGTTCTCCATCGCGCCGGAGCATCGCCCGAAGGCCTCGCGGAGCGCGACTTCCTGACGAAGATGGGTGTGACAGTCTATGTCACAGCGCGCCGCCGAGGCCTACGAAGAGTCCGTCGCGCGCGGGTACGATCAGCGCCGTCGGGCGGGCGCTCGCGGGCCTCGCGGCGCCTCCCGCGAGCCACCACACGACGCCGCCCACCACCGCCGCGGCCCCGACGCCGATGGCCACGCCGGTGAGGGCGTTGTAGGTCGACGCGCTGTCTTGATGGTCGGCGGCCTCGCGCGCGGCGTCGGCGCTCGCGACCACGCACTGCCCCGTGGGGGCGCGGCACAGGCCGTCGCGCGCGTCGATGGCGTCGCCGCGCAGGGCGTAGAACACGCCCGAGGCGATGAAGCTCGCGCCCGCCACGCCGACGAGCACCCACGGCCCGCTGCCGGCGCCGCGCGAGGCCTCGACGGCGGGCGGGCGCGGGGCGACAAGGTCGTCGGCCGT
>CAISKJ010001172.1 GCA_903885885.1 uncultured delta proteobacterium | reverse complement strand
GCGCTGCTCACCCACGGCCGCAGCGCGTGGGCCGCGGGCGAGCGCGTGCGCGTGTACCGCGCGCAGGGAGGCCGCGCGGGCCTCCTCGCCGACGACCCCGACGACGCCGACGCCGCGCCCGACCCGCGCGACTACGACGCCGCCCACTACGTGCGCGTGCTGCGCGAGAACTTCGCCGTGCGCCTCGCGCGCGCCTTCTCGCCCGAGGGGTTTCGCGCGCTCTTCGAAGACCCGTCGCAGCCCTCGCTCTTCGCGCGCCTCGACGGCGTCACGCGCCCAATTCTCACGGTGCGCGCGTCGCCGCTCGTCACGCGCTGAGCGTCAGCCCTTCACGCGCGCGGGGCGCTTGGGCAGGTGCCGCAGGCCCATCCACGCGAGCGCCGCGATGTGGCTCGCCACCTCCTCGACGGGGGGCTTGCGCGCCTCGGTCCACCACTGGCCCACGAAGGTCACCATGCCGATGAGGGCGTGCGCGTAGATCGGCGCCGCCCTGGCGTCGTAGCCCGCGCTCTTGAACGACGCCGCGAACACGTCGCCCACGCGCTCGGCCACCTCGTTGAGCAGCGACGCCATGCCGCCGCGCCCCGACGCCTGCGGCGCGTCGTGCGCGAGCAGCGCGAAGCCGTCGGGGTGATCCTTCACGTAGGTGAGAAACGCGAGCGCCGCCTTCTCCACCCGCTCGCGCGGCGTGCCCGTCGCGATCGACTCGGCGATGCGGCGCACCACGTAGTCCATCTCGCGGTCGACGATCACCGCGTAGAGGCCCTCTTTGCCCCCGAAGTGCTCGTACACGATGGGCTTCGAAACCTTCGCGCGCTCGGCGATCTCCTCCACCGAGGTGGCCTCGTAGCCGTGCTTCGCGAACACCGCGCGACCCACCTCGATCAACTGCGCGCGCCGCGCCGAAGCGGGCAACCGTTGGCTCGTCATCGCCGCGAACATACTACGTTCGCGTAGCCTACCGAAGCGTAGCAATCTCCCCGCGCACGCAGCCAATATGTAGTCAATTCAAGGCAATCTCGGGCGCGGCCTTGACGCGTAAGCTACGGGTGCGTAAGTTACGTTTGCGTAGGTAAGGCGGCGGCGACGCCCCGCCCCACGCAGGAGGGTACTGTCATGTCGACGGCTCGATGGAGGGCGCCGGGCGCGCCCGCGTGGCTTCGTACGTCTCTGGGGAGCACGGTGGCGCGGCGGCTGTTCCTCGACCGCGCGGTCGACTTCTGGCTCGGCGAGGTCGACGCGGCGTGGTCGCTCACCGAGCGGCGCGCGCGCGTGCTGTCGGTCACCCGCGAGACGCCCGACGCGACGACCTTCACCCTCGACCCGGGGCCCCGCTGGCCCGGGCACCGCGCCGGGCAGTACGCCACCGTCGACGTCGAGGTCGACGGAGCGCGCGTGCGCCGCTGCTACTCGCTCGCGTCGCGGCCCGGCGAGCGCACCGTCGCCATCACGGTGAAGCGCGTCGCGGGCGGCCGCGCGTCGGCCTTCATGCACGCGCACCTGCGCCCCGGAGGTGTCGTCGGCCTCGGCGACCCCTGCGGCGACTTCGTGCTCCCGACGGTGCTCCCCGCGCGCATCCTCCTGCTCAGCGGCGGCAGCGGGATCACCCCCGTGATGTCGATGCTCCGCGACCTCGCGGCCCGCGACGCCCTCTGCGACGTGGCCTTCGTGCACTGCGCGCGGTCGCGCGACGACGTGATCTTTCGCGCCGAGCTCGAGGGTCTCGCCGCGCGCCACCGCGGCCTCGCCCTCACGGTCGTGCTCGACGCCGAGGGCGGCCCCCTCGACGCCGCGGGCCTCGTCGCCAGGGTGCCCGACGCCTTCGAACGCGACACGTTTCTGTGCGGCCCCGAAGGCATGATGACGGCCTTCGAGGCCGCCTGGGCGAGGGAGGGCGCAGCCCATCGCCTGCGCCGCGAGCGCTTCGGCGCACCGCGCGCCGCGCCCACGGGAGCCGCCCCGCCGACGGTCACGCTGCGCCTCTCGCGCAGCGATCGCAGCCACGTCGCCGACGCGCCGGGCACGCTGCTCGAGCAGCTCGAGCGCGCGGGCGAGCGACCGGCCTTCGGGTGCCGCATGGGCATCTGCAACGCGTGCCGATGCACGCGCCGCGCGGGCGCCGTGGTCGACACCGTGACGGGCGTCGTGTCGCGCGAGCCCGACGAAGAGATCCGACTGTGCACGTCGGTCGCGCTCACCGACGTCGACCTCGCGCTCTGACCCGCAGCCACCATCACCGAGGAGAACGCACGATGAACACCAGCACCCCCAGCCGCACGCTCTCGCCCGACGAGGTCGACGCCTTCGGCCGCGAACTCGACGCCCTTCGCCACGCGGTGATCGCCGACCTCGGGCAGCGCGACGTCGACCACATTCGCGGTGTGATCCGCGCCGTGCGCTACACCGAGGTCGCGGGGCGCGCGCTCCTGCACTTCGGCGTCGGGCCCGTGAGCTTCGCGCTCGGCGCGGCCGCCCTCGCCACGTCGAAGATTCTCGAGAACATGGAGGTCGGCCACAACGTGATGCACGGCCAGTACGACTGGACGCGCGACCCCGCCCTCGACGCACGCACCTACGAGTGGGACACGGCCTGCACCGGCGACGACTGGCGCCGCTCGCACAACTACGAGCACCACACCTTCACCAACGTGCTGGGGCG
>CAISKJ010001171.1 GCA_903885885.1 uncultured delta proteobacterium | reverse complement strand
GCGGGCACCGACGTGGCCGTGCTGCGCGTCGAGGCCACGGGGCTCACGCCGGCGCGGTGGTCGAAGGGCGAGGGGCTCAAGGTGGGTCACCTGGTGCTGCCGCTCGGGCGCCCGGGGCGCAGCGTGCGCGCCACGCTGGGCATGGTGGGCGCGCTGGGCGACGGGTTTCGCGCGCCCACGGGCGCGCAGTTCGATCGGTACATCGAGGTCGACGGGAGCCTGCCGCGGGGCTTCTCGGGCGGTCCGCTGGTCGACGTGCGCGGCGAGGCGCTGGGGATGAACACCGCGGGCGTGCTGCGCGGCGGCGCGACGGTTCCGACGGCGACGCTCGAGCGCGTGGTGGGCGACCTGTTGGCCCACGGTCGCGTGGGCCGCGGCTACCTCGGCGTGAGCGTGTACCCGGTGCGGCTCCCCGACGCGACGGCCGAGCGCGTGGCGCAGGCGGGCGCGGTGGTGGTGGTGGGCGTCGAGCGCGAGAGCCCTGCGGAGAAGGGCGGCGTGCTGGTGGGCGACGTGATCGTCTCGATCGACGGTCACGCCGTCGAGGGTCCGGGCGAGCTGCTCTCGGTGCTCGACGGGCGCGTGCGCGCAGACGTGTCGGTGAAGGTGCTGCGGGCGGGCGAAGAGAAGACGCTCGCGGTGACGACGGCCCCGCGGCGCTGACGCTCAGTGGCCGCGGTGGCGGCGACGGTGCCCGGGCTCGGGCTGCTCGGGCTCCTCGGGGGCCGCGGGGGCCGCCTCGGCGGGGGGCGGCGCGGGGGGCGCCACCGGCGGTGCCACGCAACGGAAGCCCACCGTCGCGAGGCGCACCGCCGGGGCGGTGTGAATGCGCGCCGCGCCGCGCACCGCGCGGGGGTTGCTCGACTGCCAGTGGCCGCCGCGCACAACGCGGTCGGTGCCCGAGGGCGAGCCCGAGGGGTCGGTGGTGGGAATGTTCGGGTACGCGGCGTACCAGTCGCCCACCCACTCGCCCACGTTGCCGGCCATGTCTTGCAGGCCGAAGAGCGAGGCACCGGCGGGGAAGGTGCCCACGGGGGCCGTGGTGCCGAAGCCGTCGGTGGAGTCGTGAATGGTCGCGCCGCGCGGGCGACCGGGGCGCTCGAAGAGCGACTGGCAGTCGGCGTCGCACGCGTTGAGGAGCATGCGCGCGGGCATGGGCTGACCCCAGGGGTAGAGGCGCTGGTCGGGGCCGCGCGCGGCGAGCTCCCACTCGGCTTCGGTGGGCAGGCGGCCGCTGCGCGCGTGGCAGAACACGTCGGCCTGCGACCAGTCGACGCAGTTGATGGGGTGCGTGTCGCGGTCGGTGCGCGCGCCGTTGCAGTACTGGCTGTACATCTGCGCGTCTTGCGCCGACAGCCCCGGGAGGTTCACCGTGGTGTGCAGCGAGCAGGTGCCGCCCTGCATGCACGCGCGGTACTGCGCGACGGTGACCTCGGTGCGGTCGATGCAGTACGACGACAGCGTGACGCGGTGGGCGGGCGACTCGTCGGCGTCGCCGACGCCGGGCACCGAGCCCATCATGAAGCTGGTGCCGCGCACGAGCACCATGCCCTCGGGGCAGGTGAGCTGCTCGTTCTGCGCGGGCGGCGGCGGCTGCACGACCGGCGTGGGCGGAGGCGGCTGCACCACGGGCGTCGGCTGCGCGACGACGGGCGTCGTGCGAACGGGGGCGGGGGCGGGGGCCGCGTTGGCGCCGCAGCCGCTGCCGTCGAGGCACACGCAGGCGTTACGGGCCTCGACCCACTCTTCGCCGGCGTGGTCGCAGCAGTGGCCGCCGCTCACGTGCTGGCCCTCTTCGCACGCCACGCGGCGGCGTCGCTGCGCGTGCGCGTCGCCGTGCATCGCAACCAGCATGAACGTCGACAGCAGCCCGCTGCTCAGTGCGCTCGTGATCTTCATCGTCTGAAAAGCCCTCTCCTGCGGACGTAGCCCGCGCACGGCGCGAGCGTATAGCAACGCGTCGCACCGGCGCGCAAGTGAACCGGCGGCGGGAATGTACCGCACGGGTGCTGCGCTCGACGGCCGTGAGGCCGACGCGATTCAACCCGCGATCAGCCGCCGGTGTTGGTGTCGAGGTCGGGCTGGCGCGACGTGGTGCCGTTGCCGAGCTGACCGTAGATGTTGAAGCCCCAGCAGCGCACGGTGCCCCGGTTGGTGCGCACGCAGGTGTGGTTGGCGCCGCCGCCCACTTCGACCACGGGTCCGGGCGCCGTGATGCGCATGGGTCGGTTGTTGCCCGTCATCGACCCGGCGCCGAGTTGACAGGTGTAGTTCTCACCCCAGCACCACAGAGCTCCGTCGCCCTGGAGCGCGCAGGTGTGGTGATACCCCGCAGCGATGCGCACGGCGCGAGCGTATAGCAACGCGTCGCACCGGCGCGCAAGTGAACCGGCGGCGG
>CAISKJ010001170.1 GCA_903885885.1 uncultured delta proteobacterium | reverse complement strand
GTAGTGCGTGAGGAGAACGCCCGTGAGCTCGGAGGGTCGGAGCCCCGACGCGCGCAGCTCGCGCAGGAGCTGCCACCGCTCGCTCCAGTGGCCCGAGTCGACGAGCCATCGGTCGCCGGGGCCGCCGTCGAGCAGGTACACGTTGGAGACGAGCAGGGTAGAGAAGCGGTGAAACGGCGCGACCACGACCTTCATCGTGCCGCGGAGTCTATCGCCCGTTACGCCGCGCGCTGACGCGAGAACGCGAGGCCGAAGAGAAACACCGCACCGAGGAGCCCGAGGCCCGCCCGTCGCTGCCACGGCATGGGCTGCGCGCCGAGCTGGCTCGTGTGCGTCGCGGCGGCGGGCGCCGGGGGCGGCGTCACGGGCGGCGGTGCGACGGCAGGGCCCGAGGGCGCGCGTGCGCCCTGCGCGACCACCGCGGCGCCGAAGCGCTCGGCGTTGGCGAGCCACGCAGCGGAGTTCTTCACGTAGCGCGCGGTGCCTGCGGTGTCCCAGTTGTTGTAGAGCCGCGTGAAGCCGCCATCGAGAATGGCCCGCTTGCCGTCGTGGTCGTAGAAGGCCGTCACGAGGTTGCGCGCCGAGCCGTAGAGCAGCGGGCGCAGCGCGTCGTTGGGCTGAATGGTGGCGATGGTGATGCCCTCGAAGAGCTGCTCGAGCCCCGTGGAGAGCAGGTGGTCGCGGAGAATGCCGGGGCCGCCGTTGCTCGCTTGCAGGGGCACCACCTGGCTGCCTTGGAGGTTGCCCTCCATGCGACCGCCGAAGAGGCCCTCGGCGAGGGCGTTGGCGTCGGCGTAGAAGGGCTCGTTGTCACCCCAGATGTACACGCCGTGGCCCGCGTTGAAGAACTCGCGAATCACCTGCACGTGCGCGTCGGTGAGGGTGCGCGTCGAGCCCGAGATGAGCCAGAACTGGTTGGCGCGCGCGAGCGACTCGCGGAGCACCGCCGGGGTGGGCGTGGCGTTCGACCAGCGGTACACCGAGAAGCCCTTCTCGCGAAGGGCGCCGCGCGCGTTCTCGAAGTCGAAGTTGTAGAGCTGGAGCACGGCCACCGTCTGGCCTGCGAAGGCGCCGTCCACGGCGAGGTCGTACTGGTTGCCCGCGGCGTTGCCGAAGCGATCGGCCGCGGGCGCGCGGTACTCGTCGTGGTACGTGATGCGCCCGTCGGAGGCGCGCGCGGCGACGGGCACGCGGGCCATCGGGCGGCTCGCGCCCGCGGTGGCGTTGTACTGGGCGTGGGCCGTCAGGCTGAGGGCAGACGAGAGCAGTGCGGCCGCGAGGGCCGTGGGTCGTGTGCGCATGGCCCGCTCGAACGGACCAACGCGCGCGAGGGTCTTCGCCAAAGTGGCTTCGCGCGAACGACCTCAAAGTCTGTAGATCAAAGTCGATCGGGATGTCGACTCGAGGCGTGCTGAGCGACGCGAGGGTACGCGGCCCCCTCACCCCGCTGCCGCGCGCCCTCACCCCCAGGAATCTGGGGGCAAGGGCTATGTCATTTGCAACC
>CAISKJ010001169.1 GCA_903885885.1 uncultured delta proteobacterium | reverse complement strand
CGATCTCCATGCATCACCGCGCTCAGCCTGTCGTCGAGGCGCGCTCCTCGAAGCGGTCGCTCGGCTTCGCGTTGCTCCTCGCGGCCTGTGGCCCGTCGTCGCCGACGCCCGACGCATCGCCCGCGCTCGACGCATCGACCGACGTTGCGCCCGAGGCGGCCGAGGCTGCGACCGATGTTCGCGACGCGCGCGACGTGAGCGACGTTGCTTCGCGCTGCGCCGCGGGCACACCGCCGTACCCGACCACGACGCTGCCCGTGATCGAGCGCCGCGCGCTCCCCGACATGCGCTTCGACACGGCTGTGGGAGCGGTGTCTCTCCGCGATTGGTATACGCCCTGCGCCGACGCGCCGAAGGTGCTTCTCATTCGCTCCTTCACGGCGTGGTCGGGGCCCTCGCAGCACGCGGCGGCGCACACGCAGCGGCTGCTCTCGCACCCGCAGGCGAGCCGCCTGGCGGTGCTCGATCTCGTGACGCTCGGCCCCGACAACATGCCCGCGACCACGGCCGACCTCGCCGCGTGGAGGGCGCGCTACGACGTGGCGCCCGCCGCCCTCGCCGCCGACCCGGCGTACAGCCTGCAGTCGTGCTTCTTCAACGGCGGCGAGCTGCCGCTGTACGTGTTCGTCGACACGCGCACGATGCGGGTGCTCGCGGTGCTGATGCGCGCGTCGAGCGACGAGCTCGCGTACACGATCACCCGCTCGCTGGCGGAGATCGACGGCCTCGCGCGGCCCGCGGAGCCCGAGGTCGCGCGCGTCGACGGTCGCTTCACCCGCGACGAGTGGGAGATGATTCAGGCCATGCGTGCGCCCGGCGCGCCCCCGCCGGACCCGACCAACCGCGTGGCCGACGACCCGCGCGCGGCGCGCCTCGGCGAGGCCCTCTTCAACGACACGGGCTTCTCTTCGAACAACCGTATCGCCTGCGCGTCGTGCCACGGCGCTGCGACGCTCTTCACCGACGGTCGCCCGCGGGCCGTAGGCGTAGACGAAGGCGGGCGCAACACGCCCACGACGCTGCTCGCCCCCTACGCGCGCTGGATGTTCTGGGACGGTCGCGTCGACACGCTCTGGGCGCAGGCCCTCGGGCCCATCGAGAACCCCATCGAGATGCAGTTTAGCCGCCTCGCGGCGGTGCGTCGCCTCGCCGACCGCTACGCGACGGAGTACGCCGCCCTCTTCGGCCCGCTCCCCGACCTCGCCGACGCGACGCGCTTTCCCTCGGCGGGGATGCCCGGCGATGCGTCGTGGGAGGCCATGACGCCCGCGGATCGGGATGCGGTGAACCGCGCGTACGTCAACCTCGGCAAGGCCCTCGCGGCCTACGAGCGCGCGCAGCGCTTTCCGACCACGGCCTTCGACCGCTACGTGGCCGGCGACATGAACGCGCTCACCGCGTCGCAGCGCGACGGGCTGCGCTTCTTCTTCGTCAACGGCTGCGCGCAGTGTCACTTTGGTCCTACGCTGAGCAATGACAGCTTTCACAACATCGGGATGCCCACGGGGCGCCCCGATGGGGTGCCCGACCGCGGTCGCGCCGACGCCATCGCGGGCCTCACGACCCGTCCGTTTCGCAGCGACGGGCCCTTCAGCGACGACCGCGCGCCGGGGGCGCACCTCGCCCGCGTGGCGTCGCACCCGATGCAGGTGGGGCAGTTTCACACGCCCTCGCTGCGCGGCATCCGCCGGACGGGTCCGTGGGGGCACGGGGGCACCTTCACGACGCTCCACGAGGTGGTGCTCCACTACGCCGCGGGTCTCACGCTCGAGCCCGTCGCGGGCACCGTGGGGCCGCGCGACATGCACCTCCTGTGGTTTCACATCTCCGACGATGTGCTCAACCCCATGGTCGACCTGCTCAACGCGCTGTGATCGCCTCGACGGGGTAGGGCCGCGTCACGCGGGGCCGAGCAGGGCGACCGCGTCGGCGTACACCGCCTCGACCGCGGCGATTCCACCGATCGCGCGCGTGCGCGCCAGCGCCCGGAGGGCCGCTGCGTCGTCGTCGCCCGCGGTGTCGAGGGCCTCGTGGAGGGCGGCCTCGTCGGCCTCGCAGGGGTAGGCCGCCGCGTCGTCGCAGAGCCGGCGCCAACGGGTCAGGGCGTGCGCGTCGAGGTGCTCGCGCTGGTGGATGCGCAGGCGCTCGGCGACGATGTGTCGCACGTCTTCGTCGGGCCACGCGCGGAGGCTGTCGGGCGCGAGGCGATCCCAGCACACGCGGGGGGCGACGGCGCGCGCCTCGTCGAGGAAGGCCGCGCGGCGGGCTGCGTCGAGGCGCGGGAGCAGCGCGAGCCCGAGCTCCATGGCGTCGTCGCGGTCGAGGTAGTGCGTCGCCCGCGCGAGCCGCGCCGAGGCGACGTCGAGCACGGCGCCGACGCGATCGTCGGGCACGAAGGGGACCGCCTCGCGCCAGATGTCGACCGTCGGCGCTGCGAGCAACGCGTCGCACAGCGCCGCGCGCCGCGCGGGCGGGAGCGCTTCTTCGCAGCGCGCGGCCGTGAGCGCCGCGAGGAGCACCGCCATGCGTTCGCGTCCGTCGGGGCGCGCGAGGTCGGGCGGGCGTCGCGCGACCTCGTCGACGAGGTCGGCGCACATTGAACGGGCTTGCGCGTGGGGCAGGCGGGCCACGAGCTCGCATCGGACTTCGAAGCGCTCATCGCGGTCGTCGAGGGCCTCGACGCAGTCGAGCACGTCGGGCCACGCCTCGGGCGCGCGCTCGAGGAGGCGCGCGAGGTCGATGCTCTCGGTGACCTCGATCGCGTCGGCGATGAGGGCGGCGCGGCGGGCCGGCT
>CAISKJ010001168.1 GCA_903885885.1 uncultured delta proteobacterium | reverse complement strand
TGCCGCGCTGCGTGAGCTGGGCGGGCGTGCACGACATGACGGGCAACGTCGACGAGTGGACGGTGAACGAGACCGGCCAGCCCTTCGACTCGGCCCTCAAGGGCGGCTGGTGGGGGCCCATTCGCGGGCGCTGCAGGCCCGCCACCACGGCCCACAACGAGGGCTTCATCTATTATCAAATCGGGTTTCGGTGCTGCGCCGACCCCGATCCGCCTTACAGCTCTTCGGGGTCGGCCGCCGACGGCGGCACCGACGGCGGGTGATCGTGCGAGTCGTCGCCCTCGGGGTCTTCTTCGCCCATCGTCGGGGACATGGAAGACCCCCGGCGCTCGCGCGGCTCGACGCGAATGCGTGAGGCCGTCTGGCGCTCGTCCCAGGGCATGCCGGGCTTCCACTCGACCTCGCCCGAGGTGCCCCAGCCCACGGCGCGCACGGCGCTGCCCTCCCAGCGCATCCAGAGAAAGCCACCGTCGGGGCGCGCGGCCTGATCGAGGCACGCGACGCGCGTCACGCGCCCGTCGTCCCACCGCAGGGTGGCCGCGTGCGGAACGTGGAGGTGACCGCAGAGCACCCACCGCGGTCGCAGCCCGCTCACCACCGCGGCCGCGTGGGGGTTGCCCACCTGCGGCCAGTGCCGCTGCCGAATGCCGCGGGCGCCCGCGCGCGCCACCGCGCTTTCGCGCCCCGCGATGCCGCGCGGCCACTCGTGCAAGATGAGCATGTCGGCCGAGGGCACCGCGCGCACCACGTCGACGTCGGCCTGGCGAAAGTACCCCGCCTGCTTGCTGCTCTCGGCGCTGGTGGCCGCGATGCGCGGGCGGTCGAAGCGCGTGGGCGCGTAGATGCCCGACAGAAACGCCACGCGGAGCCCGTGGACGGTGCGCACGCCCGCGCGCCCGAGGTAGCGCACGCCCGCCACGAGCTCGCCGCCGTGGGGGAAGCGCTCGAGGTCTTCGAAGTCTTCGTTGTTGCCGCCGACGAAGACAAACTCGCGGCGCATGGTGCGCTCGCCGCGCGCGTACGCGGCAAACTCCGCGGGCATGTTGCGCTTGGTCGACTTGCGGCGATGATCGTCGGGCGTGGCGAAGGTCTCGATGTCGCCTACGGCGAGCACCACGGCGACAGGCTCGCCGAGGTTCTTCTCGAGCTCCTCCACCCACTCTTCGACACGGAAGAACCTCCCGTGCACGTCTCCGACTACCGCAACAAGCATCGTGCCGCGCAGAGACTACCCCTGAACCCTCCCCCCGCGCGCGCCCAATCTTCCAGCAACGCAGGCCGTCGCACCGCGCCCTTCGGGGCGGCCGATGGTTCTGTCAACTGATGGGTTCTACAGGGCTTTTCGGCGGGGGGCGGGGCGACGCCGGGGAGGGGGCGCGGGGGAGGGGATGCGGGGGAGGGGATGCGGGGGCGCTCAGGCGGCGGCGACGGGGGCGAAGAGGTTCGCCGGCTCGGCGCGCTTCGCGTTCTTGCGCATGTAGAGATAGAGCGGCAGGCAGATGAGGGTGCTCACGATGCCGATGAACTGCGAGGTCGAGAGGGGCCCGACCACGCCGCGCTCGGCGTCGTCGCGGATGATCTCGAGGATCGAGCGCCCCACGCCGTAGAGCATCGCGAACGAGAGGAAGATCTGCCCCTCGAACTTGCGGCGTCGCCACATGAACATGAGCACCACGAAGATGGTGAAGCCCATGAGCGACTCGTAGAGCTGCGTGGGGTGCACGGGCACCGAGTGCTGCGCGCTGTAGGGGATCTTGCAGACGTGCTCGGCGGAGCTCCACACGCCGTGGTAGTCGCGCTCGCACACGCGGGGGTCGGCGCGGAAGCCGAGCTGCACGTGCTGCTGCCACGCGGGCGAGCCGTGGCTGTCGGCCCAGTGCGGGAACGACCCGAGGACCTTCAAGAAGCGCGGCGCCGACGGGGGCAGCGGCTGCCCGAAGTCGCAGCCGTAGAGGTAGCAGCCCATGCGGGTGATGGTGAGCCCGGTGCCCAGCGCGGGCACCGCGGCGTCGCCCCAGCGCCACAGCGTGTAGCCCTTGCTGCGGAGGTACACGATGGAGCCGAGGAGGCCGCCGATGAAGCCGCCGTACGCGACGAGGCCGCCCGACCGGAGCTTGAGCATCGACCACAGGGTCGGAAACTCGCTGAGGTTGGTGAGAATGTAGAGCACGCGCGACCCGGCCACGGCGGTGAAGGCCGTGAACACGTAGCAGTCGGCCATGTGGCGCATGTACTCTTCGATGCGGGCCTTGTCGGTCTCGTGAAACTGACGGCGCATGAGGCCGAGCACCACGTACCAGCCCGTGACGAGCGAGAGGCCGAGCATCACGCCGTACGAGTAGATGGGCAGCTGCTCCCAGGGGCCGCGCCAGGCCGCGCCGCTCGGAAACTGCTTGAGCACCGAGATCGCCGCGGTGACGCCGCTGCCCGTGACGGTGATCGGCGCGGCGAAGGCGAACACGCCGATGCCGATGAGGATCGAGACCACCGCGTTGAAGGGAGAGTCGGCGGGGAGCGTGAAGCTCGACTCGGGAGCGCTCTCGGCGCCCTTGTCATCTTTCTTCTTCGGCGGCGGCGCCGAGCGGTTGACCGACACGACGATCGAGAAGCAACCCCACAGGATCAGCAGGGGTACGACGATCTTGAACATCCACCCCGGGATCGTAAACATGACCGGATGCATATCGGGCTCGCGGTGTAGGCGGGTCCGCGCACACGGTCAAGTGCCCTCACGGCGCGCGAGAGAGAAACGCGCAGCGGGAATGTGCCGTCAGCGAAGCGACGTTACGTACTGAACGAACACCGGCGACGACCACTCGAGGGTGTGGTCGAAGCGCGCGCGAATGACGCCGTCGGGGTCGATGATCCACGTCTCGGGGAAGAGCCGCGTGCCGTAGCGGCCCGCCACCACGGAGCGCGTCGGGTCGAAGAGGAGCGGTGACGTGAAGCCCTGCGGGATGAGGGCCGACACGTCTTCCCAGCGCTCGGTGCCCACGAGCACGAGGGCCACGTCGGAGCGGCCGCGCACGAGCTCGTCGAACGCGGGCAGCGAGTCGGCGAGCTCGCGGATGCACGGGGGGCAGTCGCGCGACCAGAAGTGCAGCACGACGGTCGTGCCGCGCAGCGACGAGAGCCGCACGGGCCGACCCCGGTGGTCGTTGAGGGTGAAGTCGGGCGCGAGCCGGTCGTCGCCTTGATACTCGGGGCGCAGAATGGCCGTGAGCTGCGCGTCGCGGCGCTTCTCGCCGTCGAGGGCCGCGAGCCCGAAGCTGATCCCCGCGCCGACCGCGGCGGCCAGGAAGGCGAGCACGCTCGCCGCCACGGCCGGCGAGCGCTGCGCCCATGAGCGCACCCGAGCGCCGGTGCTCACGCGGCACCTCGCGCGAGGCGCGCGACGAGGGCCTCGGCGGTGAGCCGGTACTTGAACGCCTTGCGGCCGTCGACGGCGATCACGGGCACCTCGGTGGTGTAGAGCGCTACGAGGGCGGGGTCGCCGTCGATGTCGACGACGTCGAGGGCGAAGGGGTGATCGACCCGAACGGCGTCGAGGACTGCCTTCGCGTCGTCGCAGAGGTGGCAGCCCGCGCGAGTGTAGAGCGTGACGGTGACCATGGCGGTAGAGGGGCGTTGCGGTACCACCGTCCGCGCCCTACGTCGAGGGCGCAGCGAGCGCG